>NZ_FMIF01000007.1:0-59402 GCF_900095615.1 Sporanaerobacter sp. PP17-6a
GAACAAGCTCTCCTTTGTTTATCGTAAAGTCAACGCCTCTAATTGCTTCAACTTTTACTTCGCCGCTTTGGTATACTTTGCGGACATTTTCGAATTCTACAAATGGCATGATTATTGTCTCCTTCTACTTAATTAATAAATTTCTATAGTGCCAAAAGAATCAAAAATGATTTATAAATTTTTAACTCGATTCAAAACTATAGTTGATTAATTGACACAAGTCTATTATAATAAGAAGTGTAATAAATAACAATAATCACATTAGTTTTGTAATGTCAATTAATCAACATTGTTTAAAATAAATGTTAATTAAGGAGAAAAATTATGGGTAACGAGAGTACAGACCGTCGTGTCCGAAAAACAAAAAAGCTGCTCCGCCAAGGTTTAACGGAACTGCTTGAAGAAAAAAGTGCGAAAGATATTACTGTCAGAGAGTTATCTGAGCGAGTCGATATTAACAGGGGAACCTTCTATTTACACTATAAAGATATATTCGATATGATTGAACAGATTGAAAAGGAAATGTTCAAGGATTTTCACAATGTATTAGCCAGACATCCATCAAAATCTTTAAACGGAAAACCACTGCCGATGCTTATTGATGTATTTCGTTTTGTCGCTGAAAACTCTGATATGTGCAGAGTACTTACAAGTAAAAATGGCGATATGGCATTTGTCAATAGACTAAAAGATTTGGTAAAACATCGATGCTTGAACGATTGGATGGAGATATTCAACACGGGAAAATCTCAAAACTTCGAGTATTTTTACTCCTTTATCGTATCCGGTTGCATTGGGCTTTTACAGAATTGGCTGGAAAATGAGCTGAAGGAATCCCCAGAACACATGGCTTCCTTGGCTGAACAGATGATTATGACTGGAATTAAAGTACTTGAATAAAACCTTTATGATTTCTAAACCACAATACATCATCGTATCAACGTGTCTTGAGGAGATAAAAAAGATAGCAGGGTAAAATCCATCATATCTCTATAATACCTTAAACGTGGCTTAAGTTTGTTTCCTTTTTTTACGTTCTAATTTTTTCGATAAATGCTGTTGTATTTTTTTCTTAATAGGTTTTTTATCGGAGCGTTTCTCCGCAACAAAAACAAAATAGCCATCTTTTTCAATAACTTTACACCCTCCAAACACAGATGTAATTTTGTTTTTATACCAGTCAAAACGTTTTGTAACCATAAGCAGTTTGCCGCCCAAGATTAATCGGGTGAAACTATTCTCAATAAAGTTTTTTGCTACGGAAAAGTCGGCATGATAAGGTGGATTGCTCAAAATAATGGTAAAATCATTTTCTCTTATATGTTCAAATCCATTGCTTCGCACTATATTTACCTTTCCCACCAAATTATATTCTGCATTCTTTTTAGCAAGCCTTATCGCTTCTTCCGATATATCACACATAACTACATTGTCTTCACCTATCATTTTTGCTGCTAAAATACCTACTACACCATATCCACATCCCAAATCCAGAACCTTATCAGTCGGGAAAAATTCCACCTCTGCAAGCATCGCTGACGTACCTTTATCAATTGCGGAAGGTGAAAACACCTTGTCGCTTGTATCAAATTGAAGACCGACTTCTTTTATAATTGTCTTAATCATTATCTTCCCACTCCCAAATCTATTGCTCACTTAATGGTTTGCAATCAAAAATTCCCGCAGTAAAAACTATTTTTTCGTTCTCATAATCGCGGCCTGAAAGTCAGTATTTCTGCCAACGTCCATTTGTTTAAATTCGATGATTTCAAATATACCCCTTAATATCTCTTTCAATTTATACTCGGAATAATAGGAGAAATAGCGTGGAACATCAGAAATTTCATTAATATAATTGATCTCTGTATCAATACCACCATATACACCCATATAGAACAAGCCGTTTTCATTTAAAACTGAATCAATTTCATTCAATACATGTGATAAATCCGGCTTCGGAACGTGCAGGAGACTATTCATAGACCAGATACAATCAAATTTTCTGTTTAAAGCGGCAATATCGTAGAAATCCCACTCATATGCTTCTACAGATTTTTTACGGCAGATATTAACCATTTCGCTTGACAGATCGACGGCGGTAACTCTTAATCCACATTTCATAAAAAACTGACTGTCTTCACCAGTCCCTGCCCCGATTTCCAGCAAAGACCGTTTATTTTCAGCCTTTATATAATTATTATAAAAATAATCCCTTTGATTTTTCTTCCAGTCCTCTTTTGAGTTAGCATTTCTTAATGACGCTTCGTGATTATAAAATTTTTGCAAATTCAATTTTATTAATTTCGTATGCATAAATAAACCTCCTGATTTTACAGTATTTATATTAATCGATTCTTCACTTATCATTTTTTATTTATTATATTAATTATTTCATCAGCAATAATTTCCGGATGGTATTGATGAATATAATGTTTTGAATCTTTTACTACAAACTGCCTACTGTTATTCGACCATTCCATCATTTTTTTCTGGCTGTCCAACCATTCTTTACTTACATTGCCAAAATCGCCACTGGTTATGATTGTCAACGGTATATCTTGAAGTTTCCCTGCGTTGACAACCTTTTTAGCATTTTCCTGGCTTTTTTTCATTTCATCAATAATATTTTCGTTATTTCCCTTAAGAAGGGTAGCAGTTTCATCCAATTTCTTCAGCTCCGAAGGCAAAAGCCTAAGCCCGTTACGTTGGGAATTTACATAATCCGCAAAACCATTTGTCTTATATAGTACTCTCGCTATGCCAAAATTTATCAGCTGTCTTTGAAAAGTACTGATAAAGGTAATCGGCTTTGTTTTGGCATAAAGCTCAGGATTTCCCCCATCGATCAAAACAATTCCTTTCACTTCGTTTTTATACAATTGGGAATACCTTATTATTTCAAGGGAAGCCAATGAATGGCCTACAAAAATATAGGGTGGTTTTTGCCCTGAAACAGTCAGAATCTCATGGATTTCATCAACTATTACATCAATTTCTCGTTTTTTGTCCGTAGTATCACTGTATCCATATCCAAATTTATCATAAACTATAAATTTTGCAAATTTCGATATGTTTCCATAAAGAGGATAAAAATCAACATAGGGATTCACCGTTCCCCAACCTGCAGCAAATACTACAGTTGCATCTCCACTACCTCCTTCATACAGATGCATCTTTTTATTTCCGACCTTATAAAGCGTACCCGGAGGTTTATATAATTTTTCATCTTTTTTAACGCTCATCATTTGATATATATATCCGGCGGTTAATGCTCCAACCAGTAAAACAAAAAAAACAATACCGATTCTTCTTATTATATTTATTTTTTTCATTCCTTTCATTACAAATCTAAAAGCCAATTTTCAGCTTCATTTTTGTCATTAAATGCCCTAAAGTTATCTCCTTTATTAGATTCGGATAAAAACTCCTTAAACTTTCCCCTAACTTTTTGACCGTCCGTAACAACAATTGTCACTTTTATGTTATAATTTATAAACTTTTGTAATACATCTCCTGCCAACCCTGTACTCAGCCTGAAAAAATCATCATCTAAAGCTTCCATATGGATCATTAACAGATTAGTATCGTGTTCAATGCAGGCAGCAATTAAATCCAATGCATTTTGTTCATTGTGGATTGGTGTTTTCGCTGAAGCACATTCAATATATTTTTTATCCTTTCTTTTAACAACAGCATAATTCATCGTGTTTATCTCCTCCTCGTTATGGTTACAAAAAAGTTCAGTGCGCAATCTTTTTATCCATTCCAACTCATTCTCGTAAGAAGAAATGATATTTTGATAAATCATATCCCATATAAATCCTTCTCTTGGAGTTCTGTTGGGAGAAAAGGCCTGTCTGCGTCTCATCTCCTGTTGTAATATAACTTGCATTTTAATTTCATCTTCATATTGAGATAACAAAGTATTCAATTCATCTGTACTGAGTTGATCCGCCCAAGCAAGTTGAATCAAAAAAGTTTTTTTAAATTCAGGAGGCTCTGGAGAAGAAAGCAGCCATTTTTTCAGTTCATCCAATCCTTCTTCAGTAATTGTATAAATTTTTTTTGAAGGAGAGCTTTCCTGATAACGAACTTCACTCGTAACAAGCCCTCCGTCAAGAAGCTCTATTAATGATTTGTATATTTGGTTATTGTTTCCGGACCAATACATAAATGATGAATCCCTTATAATTTTTTTTAATTCATACCCAGTAAAAGAATTATAACTTAAAATTCCTAAAATTGCATATTTAATTGACATATCTTATTCCCCCTTTTCCGAATAACATATGTTAATATTAACATATGTTATTCGGAAAATCAACTATAAAAGTCAAAATTTTTTTGTTATCTATACATGTGTTTTTATTCCCTTTACAAGGTTAAAATCAAAATTTGTATAACAAATATCTTTTTCTTCTTCTCTAATTAGCAATTTTATTTGATTACTCATAAGATGAAAAACATGTATTTTATATTCGTATATTCCCCTATATTTATTAATTATTTAAATTAATTTCTTATAATCTTCATTATCTTTAAATATTATCTGTCTGTTTATTTCTCTAAGCATCAATATATTTCTGTGCTGTTCTTTCTTGACTTTTTTTAATATAACTGACACTGTGTAAAATAATTATTGACACAGTGTCAGTTATATATTATTATTAGAGGCATGAGGAGATTATAAGTATGGAATTTATTAGGGCAAGAACACAAGAACAAATTATTAACAGGCAGGAAGAAATTATCCATGCATGTGATGTTCTGTTCAGTCAAAGCGGATACGACGGGGTAAACTTTAAGGCGATTTCCAAAATGACATCTTTCACCCGCCCATCAATTTACAATTATTATCAGACAAAAGATGAAATCCTATTGGATCTTCTTAAACGGGAAATGCTGCATTGGCAGGCTGATTTTTTAGATATTATGAATTCAACCAGTAGCATGACGAAGGAGCAGTACAGTATTTCTATAACCAAAAGTTTACAATCCCATGATAAGATGTTAAAATTGCTCTCCATTCTTTTTATATTCTTAGAAAAGAACAGTAGGGTTGAAAAAATAGCAGACTTTAAAAAGACAGTATTTCGCATCTTTGGAACGATCAATGAGAGTGTAAATAAATACTTTCCAAACGCCTCTAAAAAAGCAAAAGATACTTTTACATCTGTGCTTTTTCCATATATCCTTGGACTTCACCCAATGACATATTTATCAGAAAAGCAGCTTAGAGCAGTTCAACTGACAGGCATGAATTATACTGTACCTGATTTTCAGTATATGTGTTACCATGGAATTCTCCTATTGCTTTCCGATTTATAAAAATCGTAAAGCAAAAAGCTCTGAATACCAACGAATAAATTTATGCCAGGAAATATCAAACTAAATAAAAAATTTGAAAGATGATATGGCACTATTTTGGGGAGGAATAAAAGAAATGACTAAAAAAGAAAAAATAGCAAAAATCATACGAACCGTTACAGTACCGCCTGTGATGGTCTGCTTACTTCTAATCATTCTTTATTTTACAAAGGATGGGATCATCTCCGGACATACAGAATTGATAATATCTATTTTACTTTTGGGAATCGTTCCGTTACTCTCATATCCATTGTCTATGTTAATACCAGCCTGGAAAAGAAAAGGCCGTGAAGGGCAACGAAGCCTTGCTTTTATTTTAAATTTTGTCGGATATCTGGCAGCACTGGTTTACGGACTGGCAGCGCACGTAACCCGGGACATGATGTTGATCTATCTCACCTATTTCATCTCCGTTTTTGTCCTTATTATATTCAATAAACTCATAAAAATCCGTGCCAGCGGTCATTCCTGCTGTATTACAGGACCACTGGTTCTGATGGTTTACTTTATCGGATGGAAAAGCGTTCTGCCTTGTGCCGTACTATTTGTTTTCATTATATGGGCATCCTTGACATTGAAGAGGCACATGCCAAAGGATTTAGCATGGGGAGGAGTGACTGCTGTTATTGCTTTTGCCATTAGTATGCTTTTAACTGAGATATAATTCCGCCGCCACTTGCGTTTTCAGCAAAAAATGCGTTGCTCTATGTCCCTCTATCAGACCACTTTTATAAGCACCTTCCGCTTTTACCCTGCTATTCTTAAAATAATAAGTCAGCTTATTTTCAACTAATTCATAGACCTTCTGTCCATTTACATATAGTTTGTTTTTTAACATAATTACCTTAACTGCTCATTTCTTATTGACGGTAATCACCTGTTTTTAAACAGGTTTTGCCACGTTTTTCGCCACGTTATATTATTCAATTAGCTCATCACCTCGTAAGTCAGCCGGATATAAGAGTCTTCAAATATCTTACATTCATTTCAAGAATTTGAAACAGTTACTTTCAAAACTTTAGTAGTAGGTGTCGACATTACAAAGTATAACCAATGGGCAAAATTTGTTCACTGCCATGGCAATGAACATAATAAGCAATTAAACTCGCAATTTATAGTTACAAATTATAGTTACAAATTATAGTTACAAAAATATTTTTAAATATATATTGACCAAATCGGTTTATCATGCTATACTTTTATAAACCGATTCGGTTAATATCATTTGTTTTGTGAGGTGATTTTTTGGAGAAATTCTTAAATCTGCCTGTAGAAAAACAGAATACAATTATCGACGCTGCCCTTACATCCTTTGGCACAAATGGCTATAAAAAAACATCGGCAAGAGATATAGCCTCTGCCGCCGGAATTTCAAAGGCGATGATATTTCATTACTTCGGAACTAAAAAATCATTATATCTTTATTTAATTAATCTATGCGGCAATATTTTTAAGAACGAAATGAATGAAAGGTTCGATAATAGTATTACTGATTTCTTTGACAGAATTGTTCTCGCTACTCGTATTGAAATTTCAATTATGAAAAAACATCCTGCAATTTTTTCATTTTTAACCAGTGCATATTTCGAAAGCGATAGTGAAGTAAAAGTTGATAAAGATGCTATTTTTTCAAGCAGTGAAGGTAAAAATTTCAGAAGCAAGATTGCTTTCAAAGGTATGGATGCTTCGAAATTTAAAGATGATGTCGACCCGAAACTTGTAATGAAAATGCTTACGTTGTTTGGTTATGGATGTATAAATATGGCATCGAGCAAAGTCAGCGTAAATCTTGATTCATTATGCAAAGAATTTGAGGAATGCATTAATTTACTTAAAAATAATTTATACAAAAAAGAATATTTATGATCGATGCAAATAAAATATCTGAATATTAATTTATTAGGAATTTTTTTAAATGAAAATACAGGAGGACATTTATATGAGTGTTATCGAAACTAAAAATCTTACAAAAAGTTACGGTAAATCAAGAGGCATCATCGATGTAAATCTGAATATTGAAGATGGAGAGGTTTTTGGGTTCATCGGACCTAACGGAGCAGGAAAATCGACAACTATCCGCACGTTGCTTGGGCTTATATATCCTACAAGCGGCAGTGCAACCATATTCGGAAAAAACTGCATCGATCACCCTGAAATCAGAAAAGAAATCGGATATCTACCTTCGGAAGTCTTTTATTACGACAATATGAAAGTTTATGACTTGCTCAAATATTCCGCCAGTTTCTATAAAAAAGACTGTACAAAGCGTATAAACGAACTTGCAGAAATAATGAACCTGGATTTAAAAAAGAAGATTGACGACCTTTCCTTCGGAAATAAGAAAAAAGTAGGCATCGTACAGGGATTACTGCACGAACCGAAGCTTATCATACTCGATGAACCCACAAGCGGCCTTGATCCGCTGATGCAGCAAAGATTCTTCGAACTCATAGACCAGGAAAACAAAAAAGGTGCAACCGTATTTTTTTCCTCACATATTTTAGGCGAAGTTCAAAAAATGTGCAATAGAGTAGCTTTCATCAAAGAAGGCAAAATTATCAAGCTTGAAAAGATGAGTACTCTTCAAGAAAACAGTTATAAAAGGATTAGTATAGAGGCTAAATCTAATATTCCCAAAGGAATTTTCAATATAAACGGCGTGAACGACTTAAAAATCAAAGATAATACGGCCAGCTTTATATTCAGAGGAAACATTAATTCCATTATTAAAAGCATTAGCCAGATTGAACTTAGCAACATATCTATTGACGAGCCTGATTTAGAGGAAATTTTCATGCATTATTATGCAAAGGAGGATTGAACAATATGAATATGTATTTGCACGAGCTTAAGTCTATGAGAAAGTCAGCTATTATATGGACATGCGCCTTAATAGGGCTGGCGGCATTATATATTTCAATCTATCCTGAAATGGCAAATGATGCGGAAGATTTTAAGGAACTGCTTAGCGGTTACCCGGCCACCGTCAGGTCAATGCTTGGAATCGACATCAACTACATTACATCATTTTTAGGATTTTACTCTATGGTATTTTCCTTTATCACGCTTTGTGGAGCTATACAGGCCATGAATCTCGGCGTTTCCATACTTTCAAAGGAGTCACGGGAAAGAACAGCGGACTTTCTGCTTGTTAAACCTGTTTCACGTTCGGCTATCGTAAGTGCAAAGCTCCTTGCGGCTCTAACAATAATGCTTGCCACTGATGCCGTATTTTATGCCGCATTGTACATCATGGTCAATGTTGTTGAAATAGTGAATTACAGTGTAAAGCTGTTCTTCATGGTTAACCTTACATTGCTTTTTGTCCAGCTTATTTTTCTGTCCATCGGTATGGTTATTTCGGTATTCTTTAAAAAGATTAAAAACGTACTCCCGATTTCACTTGGCACTGTTTTTGGATTTTACATTGTAGGCGCATTGATTGCTACAGATAAAGGCAACGACATAGAACGTTTTATATCACCCTTTAAATACTTTGACAGTACTTATATCATTAAAAACTCAGAATATGAAGTACCATATCTTATTGCCGGTACAGCTATTATAATCGTCGCAATAATTGTATCCTATATCATTTATACAAAAAAAGATATTAATGCCGTAAGCTAAAGATGCTTCCGGATTGAATCAAGGGAGGTTTTATTACGAATATTTTCTTGAGGGAATTAAAAGCTAATCGAAAAGCTATTATCATATGGAGTGTCTGTATGTTTCTGCTGGTTGTAAGCGGCATGAGCAAGTATACGGCTTATTCCTCCAGCGGAACTAACAATGAAGTCTTCAACAAAATGCCGCATACAATGAAAGCAATACTCGGAATCGGATCATTTGATGTTACGACCATAAGCGGTTTCTTTGCTCTCATGTTTCTTTACATTGAGCTTACGGCTGCCATCCATGCCGCACTTTTAGGAAGCGGCATAATTGCAAAAGAAGAACGCGATAAAACTGCTGAGTTTCTGATGGTAAAACCCGTGTCACGAACTACTATCGTTACTTCAAAGCTCCTCGCAGCCTTAGTGAACGTCTTAATTCTTAACCTTGTTGCACTATTTTCATCGATAATTATGGTTAGTTCTTACAACAAGGGAAGTGATATTTCCGGTGAAGTAACAATGTTTCTATTGAGTATGTTTATAGTTCAACTGATTTTTATGTCCCTTGGGGCTTTGCTCTCAGCATTAATGAAAAATCCAAAGACTTCAGGTTCCCTTGCCACGGGAATAATGCTCGGTGGATATGTCATATATATAATTACGGATTTGACGGATCGTCTAAACGCTCTGAAAGTACTGTCACCTTTTAAATATTTCAGCTATGAAGACATCATAAAGGGAAAGGGCTTAAGCTCCAGCGCTGTTATCCTTTCAATTTTGCTCGTAGCCGTTTTCTTTGCTTTAACATATTTCTTCTATCGAAGAAGAGATTTAAAAGTATAATTTATCATTTTATGGTAACCAGTGATTAAACTTATATTTAAAAGCAGCCGGAAATATTTTTCGTTTTCCGGTTGCTTTTAGTTGCTTATATTATTTGATATGGCAGCTTATCTTAAACAGAAGTATCCGTCCGCATATCATCTTGAATATTCACAAAAAGTTTGTTTATCATTAATTGACCATCCTTAGCAGAGATGCTACATGGTTAATATATATCTTCAATTAGAGTAAAATAAAGCTTCTTTATACAAAAGGAGTAAAAAATATCTTCTCCATTATAGGATTTCTACATACCCTTCTGTTCCATGCACGCGAATTCGTTGCCCATCTTTTATCAGTTTATTAATATTTTCTACTCCGACAACTGCTGGTAAGCCATATTCACGTGCAATAACTGCTCCATGAGTCATCAGTCCACCAACTTCGGTAACTAAGCCTTTTATGGATACAAATAATGGTGTCCAACTAGGGTCAGTAAAGGAGGTGACTAATATATCTCCATCCTCTAAATCAGCATCTTCCAGGTTTAAAATGACACGTGCTCGTCCCTCTATTACCCCGGAAGAACAGGTAGCCCTACAATAGCGCCCGCCGGGAGATTTTCTCGTTTGTACTCTCCGGCAATGATTTCACCATCAGACGTGATAACGCGTGGGGGAGTTAGTTTTTTATATAATTTGTACTCTTCTTTTCGTTTGGTGATGATCCGGTAATCCAGTTTATTTGTGCATACGACTTCGCGGAATTCTTCAAAAGTAAGATAATATATATCTTCTCTTTTATAAATAACGCCTAATCATGCCGTATTTTGGATATTCACGATAACCGATGAAATTCCTGATTAGGCTGATCATTCGTTTTGTCTTCTTAGCTTTTTCTTCACCATCCGGCAATTGCTTCAATCGATCTAATAACTCTTGTTCTTTTTTCAAAGCTTCCTTTTGCCCTTGCTCAAATTTCCGTTTGCCGGTATTAGGCTCAAAGTTTTTGATATTACTGAGAATCATTGGGACAAGTGTAGTTGGTTTTTCACCTTTGGTTTTCTGTCCGCCATCAAACTTAACCAGTTTAGCCAAAAAGTTATCATCTTTTACATGTCGCAAATAATCAATTACTTCCGGATAAGGACGAATCACATCTGCGACATCCAATAGTGCCAGACCCATTTCCGAAGTAATATTGTTTGATACAGATTGAGAAAGCGTATCTGCTGCATTTTCTTCACCTAACCACTTATTTATTTTTTCATTGATCCATAATGAAGCATTTATAGCAGCCATAAACACACGCGAACTTTGTGGGTCAAATAAAATCTTCCTTAACTCCTGAATATCTTCCAGAATAAAATCAAATAAATCCGATCCTGATTTCGTTTGGATGTTTGGCTTTTCTTAATCAAATCAGAAACGATTGCCGGATCGTTTTCGATTTGTGATTGAATATCCGAAGACGATATCCCGTTATTACCTTGGCTGAGACTCTTTTTTTGCTTATAATTCGGCATCAGTTTTATAAAATTCCGCTCAATTATGGTCATGAGTGCATCTTTCATCAGCGGATCATGCTGTCCCATGGCATCCAATAAAGTTTCTCTGCTGTCAGGTGAAGCCAGATTATGTGTGATATCAACAAACAACCTTCCACCAGCCTTACGCATGGATGCACGAGTCGTCAACAGGAAAAAAGACAATCCCAACGGTTTCATGGGGTCGGTCATCATTTGTTGGTGACCGACAGATATGTAAACGTGATTTTCTTGATCTTTTGTTTCAGGGATTAGGTATAAAGTAGTAATTGGCCTACTCTGGACAATATAAAATGCAAACTTCGTATCACAAATGCCTTTCTTTCCTAAGTACTCATTATAGCTACTCCATGGGTATTTTGCTATATCATTCTCAATCCCCACTTTAACTGGATTTTGATATATATACCGCAATACTGTTAAAAAATATTTATCATTTTCTACTACTTCACTTTTATATCTATCTTGAAATAAATGTCCGCTTCTTTCATATTTACAATTATACCAATATACATATTTAGTACCTATTCTTCGAAATACTATTCCTAATTCCTCTTTTTCTTCCTTTATCAACAGATGTATATAGTTGTCCATAAGACAATAAGCATATATTTCATACCCACATACTTCTTTATATTCTCTAATCGTTTGAACTAACTTTTCATAGTCTTCATTATCTTGAAATATTATTTGTCCATTTATTCCTCTAAGCATTGCATGATATATTTCTGTACTACTTTTTTTCTTGCTTTTCTTGGCATAAAAATCACCTCTAACTAAGTTTATCACACACTAGAAGTTATTACAACACAAAAGAACCGTCCCCTTGTGCTCTCTATATTTCTAAGTTATGTGTCTTGTATAGCGACTATCATGAAGTTTTCATGGTACAAAAAGGCATCCCTGAAGCAGGAATGCCTAAGTATAATTATAATTATTATCTGTTAATAGACCATGCCATCCTTAAATAAGTATGACGAATCCCTCTAATAGCTGTGCTATATGTTTTGATATTTTCAGGTAGTGCCATACCTAGGTAACCGGAGTCTCCAATATGATGGATATCAGTTCCTGCCATTTTGCACATTAAAGCAATCTCCCTAATTGTCTCTGGATCCGCACCTTCCTGTGAAGTTCCTATGGAAGTTAAGGTTGCTACACCAAGTTTATGTGCATAAGCAATAAGTTTTTTAGCAATATCAAGGGTTATTCCTGGTACAGTACCAGGGGCAGGAATAAGGATTACATCAGCACCGGACTTTACGAATTCTTCAATATCATTTTTACTTATAATGTTATCTCCTGCTTCAGAGAGGATACATGCAGCGTGCATTTTACCAGCACAGAGGACTATGTCATCACCAACAACAGCGCTAATTTCTTTTAAAGCTTTAGCAATCTGTGCATTTCCAACACCGATCCCTGGGTTACCGGTTATAAGTATAAACTTTATACCTAGGTCCCTTGCTTTTATAGCGTTTTCTGTAGTAGCTTTTCTACCTTTATTAAATTTTAATTCGGGCAATTCAAGTCCAATGCTTTCAGATACAGGTTCTAAGTTTATTCCTAATGGTCTGCCTACAAGACGTTTAAGTTCTTCAACTGCTTCTGGACCCTGTTCTATTGGGATGCCTTTAATTAAAGGTTTATTTACATCAAGCATGTTTAATAATATAATATCTGCGCCCATAGCTGCAGCTAATTCTGCATCAGAGATTTGGTAAAGAGTTGGGTTGAGATGAGGGATAATTTCACTCATTAGAACCCTGCCTTCACTCGCAACAATAGAATTAAGAAGGTCCTTTTTACTTATGTTTTTAAAATCTGAGGCTGCCAAGTCTAAAAACCTTTTCATATTTTATCTCCTCCTCATGTATTTTGCTTAAGTTTGTACCCTAATTGTTAATAGCTAATCCCAGCTGTTTTTTATTTCGTTTGCGGTGGAACCACACAAGAATATTTACTCAGGTATCTCTTTTCCCTGGTTATCTAATGGGCTGCTTTCGATCAGGTAACGGCGAACATGAGCTCAGCATAGATTCTCTTTATGTCGTCTATATTTCCATATCCAATTCAGCATTCGTTCCTAGTTCCTAGATACCCATGAAATCCTTCCAATAGTTTCTGGGCAACCTTATCGCTTTGAGAAGATGAATAATAGAAATAGGATGCCGTGATATTCTCCGATACCCCGCTCCTAAAGTGAGTTTACCAATTTTTTAACAAGTTTTATATCGACCACATCGTAATCCATTGTATGCGGATCTGAAAGATATGAATAACTTACATTATTCCTTATAGTTGTTGGATCAGTGCGATAATTTTTGCATGAAGAGTGAACTTGACAAATTCCTGTTTTGGCTATTATTTCTTTGGCATTATCTGCATTGATTCCACTTCCTGCTAAGATTTGAATCCGCTTTCCAAATTTCATCTGTAATAACCGAATCAGTTCAGTTCCTTCCATCGCTTTTGCCTCTTGCCCACTGGTTAAAACGCGGTCCACATTGCAAGAAATCAATTCTTCCATAGTCTTTAGTGGATTCGGGCAGACATCAAAAGCTCGATGAAAAACAGCCTCCTTTTGACATCCGTGAATCAAATCAGCCATTATTTTTGTCTTTTCAAGATCTACATTATTATCGGCTTTTAAAAATCCAAATGCAATGCCATCCGCACCATTCTCTAAAAAGATCTTTGCATCTTCCATCATAATCATTGCATCTGAATCGTCATAACAAAATCCAGCAGCACGTGGGCGAACCATACATACCACATTTAATTTTGTCTCTCTCTTTACATGAATTAAAGTTGCCAAACTCGGGGTCAATCCTCCAACACTTAATGCACTGTTAAGCTCAACGCGATTGGCCCCTCCTTTATAAGCCGATAAACAGTCTTGATAACTACCTGCACATACTTCAACAATTTTCTTCATAAAACATCCCAGCTTTATTATATTTAAGGATATCCTTAATGAAAATTAATCAATATATTTTAAATCTTCAAATTCGTCCATAGGCCACATTGGTCTATAAATGCGTTTGAAAGGAATCCTTTCCGACCTTTGCACTGTTGGGCCATCAGTCAACGCCATAATATGATATGCAGTCTCAGGCACTAAATACGTATCAAGATATCCCATTTTAACAACTGCAATATCATAGTCATGAAATTCTAATCCGGCTTTATGGAATTGATCCATATTACCATATTGTATATTCTTATTTAGAATTATTACGTCAATAAAGGAATTATCAATATTTACTGTATATGCTTTACCTACAACATATGAACTACATAACCCATACATTTCTTCACCTATTTGTTTCAACGTTCCTTCAATATGAACCGGAGTTGACAATTCATCTTCTCCTACTCCTAAATCAATTGAAACATGGTCTCCTATTTTATATAGATTCATTTTACTATATGCTATCGGATCATTAATTCCTGCAACAAGTATTTTTTTCCCACATAAATCGGATTTTAATAATTCTCTTAAGATAACTGTATTCTGGCCGGCTCCACCTGCTCCACAGTTATCTCCTGAATCAGTAATAACTGCTGTTTTCCCTGCAAAATTGATTGCTCTTTTTACAGATTCGACAGGTTCATCAAAATTTCCGCTAAATTTAAATTCTTGTCTATGTGCCCAGGCATATTCTGAAATCTTGTCTGCAATTTTTTCGCAATATTGGATATCCTGTGGCGTATTCGGTACAACTACAACCGCCGCGCCTAATTTATCGTCATCATGACGAATATATCCTACATGATAGGAATCCGAGAAAACTCTGGAATCTTTTTCAGCTTCATCCAACATTGCATTTATAGTCAGCATAGGTTCCTGTGCTGAAACACTTCTTTCTCCCCCAACCATAATTGGTAATTTTCGAATAATCGGCTTCATTTCTCTTCTATTTTCTAAAAGATTAATAAATTTTTCAGCAACTAATCTTTCTGTATCTACCTGATCCGAATGTGGAGATTCTCTATAACAACGAACTAAATTAACATTTCTCGCCAATTTTTCGGTTATATTTCCATGCGGATCCATTACTACCGCAATTGGCATGTATTTACCCACGACCTCTCTGATTTTCTTAATAAGATAATGCTCTCCGGAAACTTCATCAAGATTCTTTATCCCGCTTGCACCATGAAGTTGAAGATACATTCCATCTATTTCATTAATATTATCCCTAATTGTATTTATAATTTTATTTACAATAAAATCAAAGGCTTCACGCTTAATCATCCCACTTGGATTAAGACCTGCAAAAATTGCAGGAACTAGCTCAATATTTTTTTTCTCAAAAACATCTTTAATATGCATTGCTTTTATGCAATCGTCTCCATACAATAGCAAAAATTCATCTAAATCTACGACATGGGAGATATGTTCATTACATTCCGATGTAATATGTGCTACTAATACTTTCATATTTATTTGTATGATATCTATAGAAGCTAAATATCATATTCTCCTTTCTTTTTAGATTTATTTCCTGTGGTTCAATGTAGCTTATTTACTTTATCTGATTCTGCAACGTCACTTAATTAAACAGACAATGTATCTTTATTTTCTTTCACTTGTTTTCCAGACTTTTCTGTAAAACCAAATACTAATCCTAAAATAAAACTAACTGAAAATGCTATAACACAAGCAATGATTGCAGGGACTAAACTTGAACCATCTCCACCTGCACATACCGTAAAGAATAAAAAATTTCCTGTTCCTATGGTATATGCTTTTACATTTAGTATTGAAGCAATAATACCACCTATAAAACCACCAATGAACAACCATGCCATAGCTTTTTTGAAGCGGAAAATACATCCGAAAATTGTTGGCTCACTGACTCCTCCTAAAATTAAAGTAATTGCATTAGATGTATTCATTGCTCTTTCTTCCTTTTTTGATCGAATAGCGTAGGCAATAGCTACTCCTATTAAAGCATATGTGGCAACAATGGCACTCAACCAAAATAGGTTGTCATATCCATAATTTGCAAACTGATTCAATATAACCGGTACTAAAGCCTTATCCATTCCTAAACCAACAAGCACATACCATAATCCACCAATTAATCCTACTGCTAACGGCCCAACTGTTGAAACAAGCCAGTTAGCAAACATTGCAATCAGAATACCACAATAGCTTCCAATAGGACCTAATAAACATAGTGTTATGGGAAGCATAATAAGAACTGTACATAAAGGAACAACAGCTATTTTAACAGACTTCGGACAAATTTTATCTATATATTTATACACGTAAGATAAAATCCAAACCATTAAAATACTAGGTAATAATTGATTTGAATATTTAACTAAAGTCATTGGTATACCAAAAACTGTAAATTTAGTACCTTCTGTAACTAGTCCAACCAATGTTGGATGAACCAATACGGTGCTTAAAAATAAAGCAATTGGAATACTTGTATTAAATCTTTTTGCTGCTGTCCAAGCGACAAAAACCGGGAAATAATAAAACCCAGCATCTCCTACAAAATTTAATAAAGTTAAAACGTCACTCTCTGCTGAAAAAAGATTCAATAAATTTGGTCCTAAAATTGTAGCAAGCATTTTTATAATTCCAGCGCCAACAAAAATTGGAAAAATAGGAAATACACATTCCGAAATTGTACCTATAATAACTGTGTTAAAAAGATACTTGAATGAGAACTTTTTCTTTTCTTTTAAAGCGGGATCAATATTTTCTTTAATTGTATCTTCCTTTTTAAATCCCTCAAGTTTGCAAATTGTTTCATATACATCGCCAACTTCTTGCCCGACTATAATTTGTAATTGATCGCCAACCCATTGGCATCCAATTACACCCGGTATCTTTTCAATTTCATTACTATTTACTAATCCTTTGTCTTTTAAATTAAATCTTAATCTAGTTACACAATGTGTAAAAAAGCTAATGTTATCTTTACCTCCAATACTTTTGACGATTTCAGATGACATTATTGAATAATCTTTCTTTTTCATATTTCCTCTCGTATGATATTTATAGAAGTTAAATATCATACTCTCCTCTCTTTTTAGATTTGTGATTTATAATGCATTTCAGATACTGTGGACATTTATAAGCTGGATATGCCTGGTCTTATGCTCATGAGCATTTATTCCAATCAAGTCTATGATGATAAATCCAAATGGTATTGCCAAACTCAACACCTTTGTTAAACAGAGCCTAAATTTAAAAAAGACTACGATTAGAGTTGACTTTTCATGGCTGACCACCTTATAGTTTTATATGCAAACGATGTTGCGCGCAATTACATCGTATTTGCTAAAATAAAAACCTCAACATCAAAAAGAAAATTATCCCTTTTTATGTTGAGGTCAAGCCCTGTCGGTAACAATCCTCACGTACACATAATCTATTAATGTGTATCATCAAATATAGTAATTCTTCATCATTTAATCTAAAATCTAGCATCTTGCACAAATAATCTCGAATTCTTATCGTACAATCATATATATCTGTATCTGTAAATTTATTCTTTAACATTTTGTATATTTGTTCGTTATCACTCTTCATCTGTTCATTTGTTCTTGAGAATAAATAATGCAAATGTGATACAAATCTAAAATAATTAAATGACGACCTATCTATCTTAATATTAAGCTCATCTTCAATTAGCTTAGTACAATTAGCAATAATCTTTTCTTCATTCTTTTCATCAATAGGATTATTTGTAATTCCATAATTTACTAAATGTAGTGTAATGCTCACTGCTTCCTCACTCAGAAGATTAACATTTAATTCGTTTGAAATTAATTTAACAGCATCTATACCTATTTCTGTTTCTTTTGGATACAAGTGCCTTATTTCATATATCAATGGCAACTTAATACTAATGTTGTTTTGCCTTCTTTGTATTGCATAATTGATGTGATCAGCCAACGATAAGACAACGTTAGACTTATAGCTTGTATTAAGTTTAATATTTGCCATATCAATAATCTTACTTGACACCTCTAGCACATTTTCAGGTAATGATGCAATTACGTCTAAATAATTCTTATTAACATTATAGAATGTCCTTTCTATCTTAGATAAGGGAACTTCTTCATTAGCTTTTAGAAAGCCAACTCCCTTTCCAAAGATTACTACCTCTCTATTTTTACTGTCTTTACAAAGGGAAACGTTATTATTTATGTTGCGAACAATTTTCATAAATTTTCTCCCCATTTTTATTGTTTTTTTTCTAATTTAATTATTATATCATTTAAGCTTACTTTCTGATTTGACTTCAATATATTTAAACTATATTCATCACCATTAGTTAAAATCATGGGCGTTGTTAGATCAATTTTTTTCGAATTCATAAATTTTAAATTAACTTCTAATAATTTTGTGCCTCGCTTCACTTTATCACCAGCTTTAACAAAAACACTAAATCCCTCACCATTCAAATTAACTGTATCAAAGCCAAGATGAATTAACAATTCGCTTCCATTTTTTGTTTTTAGTCCAATTGCATGTTTTGTTTCCGCTACCATTACTACTTCTGCATCACATGGTGAATATATTTTCCCGTCGGATAATAAAAAAGCAACACCGTCTCCTAATAGTTTTTTAGCAAATAGTTTATCATTAACTCTTGTAATAGAAATAACTTCTCCATTTGCTATCGAATACAACTCTTCATTTTTCTTTTTAATCAAATTAAGCATATTTCTGTCACTCCTAATAAAAAAACTCTTCGAAGTCTTGATTTTATAATCAGTATTTACTAATTATAAGGTCAAGCCTCCGAAGAGTAACAATCCTTACTTAATCTATTATAAAGGATATCACAATAAACAAAAAAATGCAACAATTTAAAATAATCTTTTATAAGAATTTATTTTCTTAAATTCATTTCTGATAATCGAAAGGAAAGATACTAAAATGAAGATCCCCCGCTGCTTTATGGGGTGACAAGGGTGGTGACAAGGGAAAAGGGTGGTGACAAGGGGACGGGGGTATTGACGCATTATGCTCTTTGGATAATTCCTCTACCAATCCCAGTCAACCTCTCAATTTGTCTAATTGACAAGCCATAACTTTCTTTCAGGTCTTTCAAATATAGATTTCTTTTATTTGCAGTAAACTTTTGCAAATCGTGTGCATGGTCAATATGACAATGATCCTTTATTATTTTTTTAGCTTCTTCATCCGTTAACTGCCGTTTCTCCAGCATATCCAGACATTTATCATCATTCGCTTTATTTATATATTCAATAAAACTTCTTACTGCTTCTTTTCTATTTGTACTAAAAATATCAAGAGCAAAGTCGGTATCGGTTTTATTATTTCCTTCAATGTAGTCAATATAATTAGTCCAGGTATAATCTTCAATTTTAGTTACTATTCCAGCTTTTACAGGATTCTGAAGTATATACCTAAGTACGCTTAGAAAATATGCATCATCTTCTACAGGCTCACTTTTAAATCGGTCCTGAAACAAATACCCTGCCCTATCATATTTTTTGTTATACCATAAAACGTAACTACTACATATCCTCCGCATCACATTTCCTAGAGGTTCTGTGTCTTCCATTAACAGCAAGTGGAGATGATTGCCCATCAAACAATAAGCGTATAATCTATATTTACAAATATTCCTATATCTTTGCAATGTTTGAATAAACTTAATGCAATCTTCATTCTCTTCAAACAGAATTTGACGGTTGATTCCCCTCATAATAATATGGTATATTCCACTCTTACTTTTTCTCCTTGCCACTCTTGGCACAAAGATCACCTCCTCGGTAGTTTAATAAAATATATAATTATTTGTGTCAATACCCCCGTCCCTTTATCACTGCATATTTATCACTGCAATTTATCACTGCAAAAATTCATGCTCCTACCACAAACTTTACGACCAACCTCTAAAATTATATTATCCTGATTTTCTCTAACTGTTGTCATACTCATAAATCACTAATTTATAATATTCAACATTAAATTGAAAATTTAACGATTTCTACATTTAACATATTCAGCCACTAAATAACCAGTTTAAATTGTACTATATTACCGAAATACGCATAAATGGTTCTATGGGATATATTACCCCTCAACAATGTGAGGATAACTGCAAAAATCTGCTTAAATATTTGATTTTTGTGTCTATTTTATGGACTTAGATTCACTCTTCAAAAATACTCATAGGACTGCTTTCATATAACTACCTCTTCATACGTCATGCTGGCATACAATATTTAAATTCATGAGCAACCAATTGCTCTGGGATATTAATAACTGCATTTCATGTGAGTAATAAATTAAGCATATTATGCAATAGTGAATCGTTTATTTGTGTTATACCAATCATAAATATCTGCTATGTTTACTTCTTGATTTGTCACCATTTCCCCAAGTTTTAATAAAGTGTCAACGGTGATTGAAGTACCATTAACGGCTGTGTCCCTTGCGATTTCATTTAAAGCTGACTCTTCATTTGTAAAGTCCATACTAACGAAGGCAAAAACATGCCTTGGAATTTTATCTTCAAGAAGTTGTTCCCCGTGCAATGAAATATACTCTTTCATCTTTCTTACGTCACCAGCTGGGAAATTATATCTCTCGTATGCCTTTGCATCAATAATTATTCCATATGATTTTGCATAAAGATGGCTTCTATATTTGGAAATAACATCAGCTACTCGGCCTTTTCCTTCGCCAAGATGTTCGGACTCATATCCCAAGAATTTAAACATTGTATTTACTGTCATTTCAAACAGAGTTGATGAGTTTCTACCATCATAACCGTAACGAATCAAATCAGCAACAATACGTGAAGGTATTGAACCATTATAATGTGTTACTTTTTCTTCAATCTGTTTCTCAATTTCATTAATACGCTCGGCCTCATTTTCTTCAATCACAATAGGTTTATCCAAAATAATTTTATCAACAAGCCGATAATATGATTGCTCCTTAAAAATAGCGATACCAGCTTGTTGAAGATTTATTATATCAAAATCAACTTGTTGCTTATCAATTTCAATCCCTTGTAAAGCAATATTGCTAACAAGTTCTGACTTCCTCATATATGGTACTTTTTCTAATTGTTCAAGGATAGCTGCACGTCTGCACTGAATAAGATGAGTAAATGGGTGGTGATCTGAGCAGAGCATTTCAATCGGAATATATTTGATTGTAGATTTCACTGTGTATTGCAGTACTCTATCAACATCAGTTTTTGTTGTATATGATCGAAGCTGCTTACCGTAACAATTAAATTTTTCCCCATCAATTACCCAACCAACTTGTTTGAGCCAACTTATAATTGTCCGTGCCCATTTATCTGAGTCACCCTCCATATCATTAAAGCTCTTATTACTGGCCACAACAAATTCTGCATCATAATGTGTAAAACCAATATCTCCAACAAATCCGAGTTCTGCTCCAACATCGTATTTTGTCATCGCCCCTCTACCACTTTTTCTATTCTCATTGAGCAGCGCTAATACACGTACAACGGGTGGATTGGTAAGTATTCCTTTTCTAAAGATTTCAATCTCCTCATTTGAAAGTTCTCGTTTCCCGTTTTGTATACTTTCCGATTTTGGTGATAAAATAAGTTCTTTGCCTAAATCAGTTAATACATATCCATTATTTCTTCGATCCAACACAACCATACCTGTTGCACAAATAGCTTTACAACGACACCGTGCATCCCACGTCCATTTATTTAAAGACATGCCATTTTCAATTCGCTGTTTTCTAATCGCCCGCATCAGTGCATTATGATTCATGCCATCTTCCGCTACAAGTTCTACAGTATCCCTTACAGTAGAAAGGTTAGATGTATTTTGCACCCAACCATAGTTGGTTAATAATTTGCCTTCTCCTTCATATAAACGGTTAGCTTCTGATGTATTAGGCATCAAAATCACTTCTCCTTTCTAAATATCAATATATATTGATGAATCTGATTCATTACAAATGAGTACGGATATCCAAATGGATATAGTGACATAGCTTGATCATGCCAAATTCGCATTCCACGATAAATACAATTATCGATTTCGCAAAGCTTATATATAATATCGGCATGCAAAAGATTTGGCTCTCCTGGTTGTGGTTGAAAATCTTTGCAGAAAACAACCATGTATCCACCATCTTTTAACCGTGAAAATGCTTTTCCCATAATATCTTTCAAATCAGGAAGGAATTCTTCATATGATTCGTTTCCTAAATCCGTCGCTTTGTTAGTGTATGGCTTAGCAGAACCGTCATTATATAGTTTTTTATGAGTTCCTGTTCTTTCACGTGCCATCATGTCCGAATAGGGAGGATCTGCAATAATTAGATCGAACATATCACTTTCAATTTCTGGATGACTAAACATATTGCGAGCATCATCATGGATAATTGTCATTTCCCTCATGTTTTCAGTTTCACAAACTTTTTTATATGCTTCAATATATTTTTTTTCAAGTTCAATTCCAACACCTACACGATTACCATTAGCCAATGCTGCGCCAAGGAGAGTTCCTCCCACGCCAACAAATGGATCAAGTATTTTTCCATCTGATTTTGTAAAGAACTCAATAATATCTTTGATTAAACCAGGTGGCTTAGGAGATGGATGGATTTTCCTGATCTTAAGACCCACATTGTCCTTAGCAGTAGGGCTATAGCCTGTGATCCATACAGAGTTAGTAAAATAGACCCATTCTTTACCCGTTAAATCATTAAGCTTGTTACGCTTATCATAAATACCTCGTTCACCCATATCTATACCGTTAACGCCAGGTTTTTTTTTCTTAGTCTCTTTTTTTTGCATATATAATAATCTCCTTTAGCTTTCCCTTATAATTTCCGTTTGAATTTGACTTGTATCTACGAAATGGCATAAAAAAGTAGTTTACATCAGCTATCTTTTTCAGTTGATCACCAAGTTCATGATAATTAATAATTCCATCTGTATTATAGCTAATGTAAATATTCTTAAACCTTGCACGCTCAACTATATTAAGTAATGCCGGTAATGCTTTATCTTTCATACAAAATGGAGACAACTTGTCTTGATATGGTCGTCTTCCAGTTAAACCATAAATTGCGGGATTATCATAATCAGTTATTGTTTCAAGAATATGATAATATGGAGGGTATTGCCTACTGTTATAAGGCGGATCAAGGTACAATATATCACCACTTACATCGTCAATTATTTCAAATATGTCTTTATTGAAGCAATCATTATTTAGTCCGTTATCTATAAAAATTGTTGGGATGAGTTTAATAGGTTTATACTTCCGTTGGTCATCAATTTTCAAGAAAGCTCCATATGTTCCAGATATATTTGAAACACATGTCACAGCATTTACAAGATCAGAGCACAAAAGATAAAACATATCAGAACTAATCTTTCCTTCTTTTTTCCAACTCCCAATACATTTCCTCATTGCATCTATCCTCATTGCATTTTCAGGTGAAAAATAATTTCTTTGGAACTCTTTTCCTTTCGTTCCTTCTAAACAGTACTCGTAATAAATAAACCCTTTCTCACCTTGCAGATTATTGAGCTTATTAATTGCGTCATAGTAATTAATTGAGCAACAAGGTTCTTTATTTAACTTTATTTTTGCTAATTGGAGAGCATATGAAAATGACATATAATCATTTGTAATTAGCTTCGCTCCAAGTGATTTAAACATTTCTGCCACAACAACTGTACCTGAAAATAAATCAGCTACAGTAGATCCAGAAATATCCCCATATGTTTTACTAACTGTATGTTTGATGAATTCAAGTGCTTTAACTTTGGAACCCAAATATCGCATTTTTATATTCCTTTATCCTTTAAATTTTTTCATTGACCTAAAGTAACTATTTTAGTTTACTACAACTTCAAAATGTCTTGTTTAGAATCTTTATTTCTCATTTCTTCTAGGCACCATTTCCATAATGTCACTAATATCGCATTCCAGCGCCATACATATTTTTTGCAAAATCTCTGTATTCACATTCTGGTTTTTCCCAAGTTTAGTTACAGAAGCAGAACTGATGCCAGCTACCCTTTGAAGGTCCTTTTTCTTCATATCCTTATCAATCAATAATTTCCAGAGCTTTTTATAGCTAATAACCATTGCAATCACCTCTTCAATATGGCGGTTATGATTAGATATAAACTATATATATCATATTAAGATTCAAAAATCAATGATTTATCATTGCGTTCGTTCGATTATTTATCAGGATATATTGAAAAATTCTTTATATATAACAATAATAAATCATCTTACCTCAATAGCAATACGAGAAGCTACTTTGTAAAATTAAATGCAATATTTGTAATCAACAACTTAATATTTGTAAATGAAATGCAGTTTTTGCACTCGAAAAGCCACATTTGTAAATAAGATGCAGTTTTTGTAACCTAAATGCAGTTTGATTTTCCCTTTTTTATGCTGTATCATGATAGAAAACTACAAGTCAAAAGGAGGTCGACTCCCTCTCAATTTTTTTGTAATCGGAGAATCCACCACTATTTGGGTTTTATATAGATTGTTGGCAGCGCAGTTTTATAATTTTATTTTTTCAGAAGAGCTGGTTTTAACATGATGTCACTGGCTGGAACCGGTGTACACATGAGTGTTTTCAGAACTTCTTCTCCGTGGTAAAAACTGAACGTTTCGTATGGGCTACGGTTGTTCAGCTTTTTTCTTTTGTATGAATTGATATGGTTCATCATACTGATATCTTTCTGCGTCAGGTTATTAAAACTAGTTCCTTTTGGAAGAACCCTCCGTATCAATTCATGGTTGACCTCAATAGCTCCTTTTTGGAACGGACTTCCTGCATTACAGTAAAACACATTAGTTCTTAAACCAAATCGTGGCTTAGGACGGAATTCGATAGCCCTTGGATTGGAAAACTCACTCCCGTTATCTGTAAGAATAACAGGAAACAATTTTTGAAAAAGCTCCTCACCAAGATCTTTTTCAAGCATGTTGAATATATCAATCACGGATTTGGAGGTATTTGCATCACGTAGGAATGCCAGCATTAAGCTGCTTTCCACAAAGTGAATAGTGAGGATACATTTTCCACACCTGATTCCAATCACAGAATCCATCTGTACAACCGATGTATCTGGATTTTTGTTCAGAAACACTTGAAAGTCTTCGTAATTACGTCCAACACGGCATCCTTTGTCTACCTTGAATTCTGGTTTTTTATAACGTTCACGAAATTTAACTTTTCGGGGAAGATCAATATTGCGTATATCCAGCAGACATGCATCTATATAGTTGTAAATGGTTTTCTTACTGCACATAAGTTCATCTTCATGCGTAACGTATATATGATGAATGGACTGGCCATTTTTAACCAGTGGTGAAATTATTGCATTCAACCTTGCTATTTCATCTTCAGAAACACATAAACCGCTTCTGGATTCAGATATTGCTTGTGAAGCTTTGATATGTGCATGTTCTGCATCATAAACACTCTTAAGTAATGTGCAGTTTCCAATACTTTCACAGCCGTTACAAACATATGGAACACGAAATCTAGCAGTACAGATCTCTTCTATAAAATCATTACAGTTGTTATTGCATCGAGCACATAGCTTACAATAGTATGCTGATTTTCTGGAGCAGTTATTACTACAGATATTTTTCTTTCTACAGTTAAAACGGTTCTTACAAGCATTAAATGGAAAACCAGGATGGCCTGTTGCTACTTCAGAACTGTATTTATGAACTTCTCTTGAAATCGTAGCTGGATCTTTTCCCATACGGCAAGCAATTTCTTTAAATGAGGGCTTTCCTTTAAATACTTTTGTAAATCTAGTCTCTCTTCGTAAGTAAAAAACTTAGACATATATCCTCCGTTTCTGCCGCCAACAATAAAGGATATATAAAGTTAAAATAATTAGTAAACAAAAAAACTGGCGAGCAGCCAATCTTTTGTAAGCCAGTATGCAACTATCCTTATCATTTGCGCTACACCCAATTACGTATTCTAATAAAGTATTTATTATTTATTATTTTGTAATAATAAATTCTTCATATTAAATGATTTTATTTTTTTCCCTGTTTTTTCATACTTATATTTTAAGTACCATTCCAATTTCTGTTCATGTGTAGAAATAAATATCTGCCTATTATCAAATTCATGTCGTAAGATATCAACTAATCCAACCATATTCACATCATCTATTGTTTGAATCGGGTCATCAATCAACATGATAGGTAAAACTCGTTCCGCATATACTTGATTCATACAAAGTAAAAACGATAAGGAAACAGCTGCAAGTTGTCCTGAACTCATATTATATAAGATGTCCTGATTATCATCTACAGAGTTAATAAATTTGATATTTTTCATATCATTATCAGTTGAGATGTAAATACTCTTTCCATTAAATTTTTGCTGTAATATCTTTGCAGTATAAACATATAATAGTGGTTCTATATTATGTATTATTTTTCTCTTATATTTCTTAATTCCATCTTGAATAGCAGATTGATAACTGCATAATTCATTATAAATTCTAGTTAATTTGTTTAACCTATCCGTTGTTTTCTTAAGTTCATTATTCTTTTTACTTAATAATTTCATATTGAAATCATAGAACGACGATTTTATATAATTTCTCTTTGAACAAAGTAATTCATTTGTAACGCTTTTAAATTTTTCTTCCTTTTTATCATAATATTTTTCATATTCATGAATAAAATCTTTAGAAATTAACTGCAATTCAATTTGTTTAGGAACTTTACTTAGTTTTTCAGTAATATTTCGAACTAGATCCTGATATCCTTTATCAACTTTCGAAATATCTTCTTGATATTTTTCTGGCAATTTAATAGATAATTTCTGCAATAAGTTTTTAATTTCATTTATATTAGATTTATTTTTCTTTACTTTTTGTAATTCTTTATAAACACTTTCTGAAATCACATCTTTTAGTTTATTCTCAACATCCTTTAATAAAACATCAAAATACTTCTTATATAAGCTATCCTTAATTTTATTAATTTCATTGGATGAATCATCACACAAAGATTGTAATATATCTGTTTCTGCCTTGATTTTTTGATCTAACTCTTGTTTTTCAGAATATGGTGCACCACAAAGTGGACATATTTTATCATTTATAATTGATTTATTGACTGCATCATCCACATATTTCATTAAAGTAGTTCTTGTTTCAGTAATACTAGTGACAACTTTAGATACAACTCCCTGAATTTTTTCTAATCTATCCACTTGTTCTAACTTTTCTTTTATGATTGTAATCATATCTTCATCTAGCAATTTTTCATCAGAAATAAACTTCCAATTAATTTTCTGTAATTCTCTCTTCTTTATATTTCCCTTCAATATTTCATATTTTTGCTGTGCCGAATATTTTTCTTCTATTATTTCTTCATCTTTCACTAATGAATAATATCTATATGAGTATTCAAGCAAATTATTTTCATAATTAATATTTTCACTTCCATTAAAAGGTTTTGTTATATCTTTAAATGGTTTATTAAATAAATAATTTAGACACGCTTCTTGATGTTCAGAAAAATACATTAACTTTTCAATTTCCCCAATTGCTTCATCATACTTTTTTCCATTTAATATCATGCTCTCAGCATCCCAATACACAGATTTTTTAGGAAAAAGATGTTGGTAGCTCATTTTTGCTTCTTTATATGTAGTAACCTTTTCAACAGCTTCGTTTAATGATCCTATTTCACTTTTTAATTCTACTTTTTCATTTTCAAATTTTGTTATGTAACCCAAATCCTTTTTTGTATTTTTATTTTTTAGTTGTTCAATTAAATTATCCACCCTGTCTGCTTCTTTTTGTTGTTCAGATGGAATTTCAAATAAAAATTCCAATGATGTTGCCTTGTCTGTATTTGCCTCCTTTAAAAAACCTAAATGTTCATCTTGCGAAAGAAAACAGCATGTATCATAAAAATCTTTTATCTGATCTAAATGATACTCTTTAAGTTTTCTGTTCTCTTCATCCGAATCTACAATTTCCTGATCATCAACAATTAGCTTTCTTTCAAATTTGTCAAAAATTTTATATGGGTTATTTTCTTTGGATGCTTTCTTTCTATTTATTTTTTGTGGATTATAGATACGTTGCAATT
Organism: Sporanaerobacter sp. PP17-6a; assembly: GCF_900095615.1. Lineage (NCBI taxonomy): Bacteria > Bacillati > Bacillota > Tissierellia > Tissierellales > Sporanaerobacteraceae > Sporanaerobacter > Sporanaerobacter sp. PP17-6a. Next base: position 28,483 of record NZ_FMIF01000007.1, read on the forward strand.
CTATCTTGCCTTTTACTCCTTCTAAACATAATTTTATATAAGCTTCCTTCGTTTCATCTGCAATTAGTATCTTCTTATCATATGCTTCAGTTTTTTTTACACCAAGTTCATCACTATACTTATTGATTCGTTTTATTTCTCCTGTTAATGCAAACTCTATAGCATCATATATACTGGTCTTACCATACCCATTTGGTCCATTCAATAAAATAAGAACTGCTTCTGATATATCACTTATCTTATCGAACTTTCTATCAAAAAGTTTAAAATTTTTGACCTCCAGACTTTTAATCTTCATCTTTTAGCTCCTTATCAGATAGTTTTTCAGCATCTGCTTTCTTTTCTATTAACTCGTCTATCCATGCTTTTAACATCTTTTCGTCATCAAGTACTCCTTCCAACTGAATCATTTCGTTACTTATGTGCTCTATATTAATATTACTTTTATTACATTCCTCAGAGATTAAACTACTAACTGACCTATACTCTTCTCTGCTGTTTATTTGATATTTTTCAAAATTTAAAAATGGTAGTTTAACAAATAAATTTATGAGAAAATCGTATTCATAATTTTCTTTATTAAATTTCTTATAGGCTTGAAAATTATTTTCTGTAATTCGTTCCTGACAGAGTGAATCAAATTTTCCTATATTCTCTCTTGCAAATTCATTCATAGCATCTGTATATAACAAAACATTTTTTTTAAAGTAATTTAAATCCTCTTCCACAAGACAAATCTTTTTGCTCAATTCACTAATTGTACCTGTTGTTTCTGTTTCATAATATTTTTTATCCTCTACACACAGACAATATATACATGTTACATTTTTATCCATATCAACTTCATATATGTCTTTACTATTTTTTATGGTTTGATATAATTCTCCTGTGTTATCTTTCAATTCCAACAATTCATTTTCATTGTTCAGGAAAAAGAAAAGATAAAATGTATTATACTTTTCTCTTACAAATAAGGTATCATAATCCTGATAATTTAGCTTAATTTGCTTCTCACTATCAAATATTGATTTTATGAACTCTCGCATTTCATTACCTCCAGATTAAAGATTAGAAAAATCACTAATAATCTCTTCTGCTTTTATAAATTTTGGCTTTTTAGGCATACAAATACTATTTTTATTAATTTCTTCGCTTGTCTCAGTTTTACTATTTCTATATTTCTCTTGAATTTCACTATAATTATTACACCAAACAGATTCGTCACTTTCCAATCTAGTCGTAATCAACTGGTCAGCATCAAAAATAGGACTAATCAATTCTGCATTGTTTTCTATTCCCTTTACTATATTCTGTACTACTGTATTACTATTATTACTTGAAATTGCAGTTAAAAAAGCGTTATTAGATTGATTATCTATTACAAATTTTGTCTTATCATTTTTTTCCATAAAAAACTTCTCTGGAACTTTTTTTAATATCTTGAAGACAGACTCATTCAAACCATCTTCATTTAATAGTCTATTTATGCATATTCGATCAAAAATTGTATTATAACAATCTGGCTTAAAACTATAACATAATTTTATGAAATCCTCATCGCATAAATTGATTCTTCTGTACTCATCTTGTTTCAATTTACATTCTTTATCTTCATTGAATGGAATTAAACATGTATTTTTACATTCTAATGCACAATATTGAACCAAATACTCATCATACAATCTCCTTAATGCTAAAATATTGGCTTTCTTTTCATCATTTGAAAGCTTATCATTTAAAATATTTATTATTTCGCGAAATTCTATCGACTTCTCAAATGTATTTCCAGCTTGTCTTTTTTGATGTCTTTCAATCACATACTCTCTCATGTGATGAATCAATTTATCGGCTATATACTCATATTGCTCTGATGTAATACTATTGTCATATCGTTTGTATTTTTTTACTTGATTTACTATTTTCAGAAAAATATCAGTTCCATTACAGAACTTATTTCCATCCTCATATTTATACACTTGTACATCTTTATCAATGAAATTAATGGCTAATTTTTGTTCTAAAAAATCAATTAGTTTTTGAAGTATCTTCTTTAGTTCTGCAATATTACTATTTTCCTTATTACAAATCTCCTCTATTTTTTTAATCATTTTCTTATTATATTCTGAGCGATTAAACTTTATTGGCTCTTCATGTACTACCCTCTTTATTTCTTGTAAAATTGTTGTTTCTTTATCATCTATATCAATTCTTTCAATAAATTTTTTAAGATTATTATAAAAATTTTGTATACTCTCTTTCCATTCCTCAATACTTTGATTAATCTCCTTCTCACTTCTTTCACATATTTTATTACTGACATGCAAATAAGCATACGGATTCCCTAATTGTTCCTTAGTATGGAAACCTTTTTCTAGCATAAGTTGCACTAATGGGTTTCGATAAGCTCCAACACTAGTATCCTTTTGGTTTTTTACCTGATGAATTGAAAGGTAGCGTTTACCATTCTCATCCGTATGTACAATTGCAATATCCTCACAGTTTTCCACTTCGATTTGATAATTTGAACCTATCTCATTAATTTCTAATCCATCTGCATCTCTTAATTCACAAATTTTTTTTACTGCCAAATATATTGCAATCTCACCTTGATATATAAAACCACTCCATGTTGGTATCGCGTCATGAATAAAAATATTCTCCATTATAATCTTCCTCCCTTCCATAAAGCTCGTATTCTTAACACATAAATTATCCATATGATTCTGTTGCTTTGCTACAATTTACAGTATCATCATATATCTTTTCATCAATTGTAAAATCCTCATCAATCCTTATACCTATAACTTTTACCTCAACAATACTTTCAACGCACACCATATTGTATCCCCCACATAATAGGATATATAAAGTTTTAAACTTATCACAATTGAATGGAAGCATAACCTACTCCCTTTACCTAATATAATCTGTCTCACTTGATTACCTGTGTTCACTGACTTCACATTATAAACATAATAACTATATTATATATTACACCCTCTTATACCATTATTCTACAAATTATAATAATTTCCTTTAAATTGGCATACTTTTTAACTAAAAACAAAAAAATCCACAATCAAATTAGTTTGTAGATTTCAATCATTTTAATGTTAACAAATTACTATTTTATTGAGTTAATTAATAGACAAGTGTATTTCTAATATTAAATCAAAAAATCACTTGTTTTTTTACATAAAAAGGCAAGTGATTTTCAGTGATATTTTTTACAATATCTCTTTTTTCTAATTCTATTCTTTTGTGTTCCCGCACTCCATATCAATAACTACAAAAACGTTAATATATTTTTTTAACTGTTTATTGCGAATTTTATCCCCTCACTCGTAAAAACAAAATAGTTGACGAAGTGCCTAAAATCAAGGATTTCTACATATGTTTTCTTTGTAGCGAAACTATAGTCTCTACATGCCCTGCTCTCGGGAACATGTCTATAATCTTAACTTTCTTTACCCTATAGTCCCTGTCTTCAAATATCCTCAAATCTCTTACTAAAGTCACGGGATTACAGGATATATATATAAATTCTTCGGGATTAAAGTCTATTATCTTGTTAATAGTCTTAGGGTGTATTCCCTGTCTCGGAGGGTCTATTATTATTAAATTCGGCCTCTCATTAAGATTATCTACCTGATTCAATACGTCCCCACAAATAAATTCCGTATTATTTATTTCATTTAGCATCAAATTTTCTTTTGCCATTTCTACAGATTCTTCTTCTATTTCAATTCCTATAACCTTTTTTGCTGAAGAAGACATAATGATGGAAATAGTTCCTGTTCCACAATATAGATCAAATATTGTCTTATCTCTTAAGTCTCCCGCAAATTCTCTTGCCGTTGTATAAAGCCTTTCTGCACCAAAAGTATTGGTCTGAAAAAAAGAAAAAGGAGATATTTTAAATTTATATCCTAAAAGTTCTTCTGTTATATAATCTCTTCCATATATGATTTCTACCTTCTCCGGAATTATGGAATCAGAAACACGGTCATTAGTCGTGTGAAGAAATCCCACTATATGGCCATCCAGCTTTATATTTTTCAATTTTTCTGCAAAGCCGTTCAATTCCAATTCCTGTTGAGAACTGGTCACCAAGTTCACCAATATCTCTCCTGTAGAAAGAGCTTTTCTGATTGCAAGATGTCTTAATACTCCAATATGGTTTTTCTTCTTATAATGGGGAATATTCATTTCTCTGAAATATTTCGATGTTTCTTGAAGAATTGTAGTGAAATCTTTATCGGCAATAGTACAATTCTCCACTTCCGATATTTCATAAAACCTTCCTCTTTTATGGAGGCCCAAAACCAAATCCCCATCTTTAAAAGCATCGCCAAAGGTATACTCCATTTTGTTTTTATATCCCTTTATTTGAGGGCTTTCTTCTATTCCAAGAAATTCTCCCATTTCAATATTGGAAGAATCAAACAAATCCTTGACTCCTTCAGTCTTTATCTTAAGTTCATCCTCATAGCTTAGAGTTTGATAGTAGCAGCCTCCACATTCCTTAAAATGAAGGCATTCGGCTTCCTTTTCAATTGGGGATCTTTCAACTATCCCCAATATATTCCCATCAATATGACTTTTTCTCTTTCGTTTAACCAGTACTCTTACCTGCTGACCTTTTATTCCACCCTTAACAATCACTTTTCTCCCGTTATAATTTCCTATTCCTTTATTGGAAAATATAACTTTATCTATTCTTATTTCTATAATCTCTTTTTTTCTTTTCACTTTACCACCCGTTCTAATAATTCTTTTTAGTATGAAGTATCCAACATAATGTAGAATCCTGATCTTAATAATTTTCGTAAGCCTTTCTTTATAATTAGAATCCGGTTTAAATAAATCATCCAAAGTATAAAACTCTTCTGTATTTAAGTCTATTATGTCATAAAATTATTATATAATCATAAAAATTTTATATCAAGTTAAAAAAAAAATAAGTGGAGCTCTTGATACTATCAAATAATATTTTTTATTGAGTTTTCTGCTGAAATACTAAAAGATCTCGTCTTTTAAGGATATTCAGGTAATAACAAAGTAAGAACATTAAAAAAGGCTGTTACCAATATACATAACTATTGCAGCGGGTGAAAAACTTTTAAAAAATATCTACAAAACGACATTATTAAAATTAAGTGAAAATCTTTATATAGGCCAATCTAAACGTGGAGATTTAGCTGGTATTTATGGAGCCAATGTAAAATATAACAGAAACACAACCATTTATTTCAATTTCTCTAACATTATTAAACTCATTATTTCCTTCTTATCCAAGTGTTTCAAGTATCCTATCTGCCGCTTTACGATATTTTTCTATTCTTTTATAATCCTTTTTAGTAGGATTTGCAATTCTAGTTAAATCCATATTATCGGACAAATCAGCTAACTTAACATAACAAGCTATCTTATTTCTCAAAATCCTATCAATAAATTCATCATAAGTTTCATTCTCTCTCCTTGTTAGTGCATCCAAAGCAGATAATATATCTTCAGAAAAGCCTTCATTTTTTAAGTAATCTAATGTAATATTAGTATCTTCAATTACATCATGAAGTACTGCACAGATTCTTTCTGTTTCAGTTCTTCTTGTAAACATTACTCTAAGAGGATGCAAAATATATGGTTCACCTGCCTTATCTATCTGACCTTGATGTGCTGTTGAAGCTACTAAAATTGCTTTATCGAGCATACAACCCCTCCTCCATTTTTAAGTTATAAAATCACTTTATACGATTATTAATCGGAAACCTATCTTAAAACATTAATAAATTTTAGATAACCACAAACATATTATACTTATGCAATTTCGACGTCCGACCTTAACCTCGAAAATAAGATTAAATCAACAAGGCCTTTTCCTTTCCAAATATAACCCTGCCGAATGGTTCCTTCTTTTATATAGTTATTTCTTATCAATACATTTTGGGATTTGATGTTTTCTGGCATAACAAGAGCTTGTATCCGGTTAATACCGATATCGGAAAATAGATACTCAGTCATAGCCCTAACTGTTTTTGTAGCAATTCCTTTACCCCAAAATTGATCGTTTAATCTATATCCTATTGTTATCATATTTACATCCCGATGGTAGTCAAATATTTCAGCTACGCCTACAATATTATTAAGATTACTATTTAAGCATATTCCAAGAAATATTGCTTTTCTTTTAAGAAAATCCCTTTCAAAATGCCCTATCATATTTGCAACCGTATTTTTATTCTTTTTCAACATCACAGGCGAATATTGAAACAGTTTTTCGTTACTGTATATTGCATAAAGGTTGTCAAGGTCAGACTCGACAATTTTCCTAAGTGTAACTTCATTTGATACAATATGAGGAAATTGTTCATATGGATTCTTATTCATAATTTTGATATCCTCCTTTTATAATAAAATTAGCTTATGTAGGAATTATTGAAATCTTAAATTACTGTTTTAGCAAAGAGTTTCATAATTTATAATACCAACGATAGTAATCTATCTGATATATCTTTCCATTCTGTATTAAGATTTAGTGTTCTTATTTCTATCCTTTTTCCCAGTATCGGAAAATTTGCATTAATCTCTTTCTCTATGGTTGGATATAATAACATTCCTTTTATATCACCTGTAAAATTGCTATTGTTTACATATGCTAATATTTGAAACAAATGGGCAGTGCGAACCTTTTCAATCTCTGTCCAGTTACTCGAAACCAGTGTCTGTGAATAATATTTGGTATCAATTATTAACTGGGTGTTTTTAAACTTGTTTTCAATTACTATATCAGTTCTCATTTCCGGAAGCAGTGATAAATCTTTTTCATTAATTTTCTCGTCTAAATTCCATTTTAATTTAGGAGAATGAACATTATAAATTGTTCCATCCAAATGAACCCTATAAAAATTTAATACAAATCTTTCATAAAGTTTTGCCATCTGATTGTCCCTTATAAAATCCGAAAATGAAAATTCATTATCATCCTCATTAGTAATTAAACCGTAATAGATTAATTCACTAATATTTATTAACATTCGGTAGTGATAATTATTTCTATTATATCTAAGGGAAGAAAAGAGCGCCTTAGAAAGTTTAATATCCCGAATATCCGAAAAATGTAATCTTGTTTTTAATAGTTTTTTTCTTAAATTAACGTCTAACTGGGGTGATTTTATTAATATATTAATTGTAGCTTTTATAATCTGATTTAACTTAATATCCTCTGAAAAATCATCAAACTGACATATCATACTTCCATTGTAAAAAATATGTGTTTTTATCGAATCTGATATATTTATCTTCCCTTTAAGTGTTGATGTTACTTCGTTTTCATGTATATAGTATCGACTAAATCCTCTCTTAATCAAACTGCTTGTCCCATTAATATAGATTCTTGCAAATAAGTTATATATATTATCAAATTTTTCACTGCCTAAAAAAATATTATCTGATTGTTCAAGCACATTCCATGCATAACATAGCATATAATATATGTTTTTTATTGGTATTTTAGGGCTACCGTTCATATCAATCACCTTAATAGCTCTTTAACATAGTTTTTAGTTTTTTCTTCTTCGTCAAACCAATATTCTTTAATAAGTGGTTCAATTTCATATTTTATTATCTCTTCATACCATTTATCTGTATCTATATAATCACAGAAATAGCTATGCCCAATTTTAAAATCTTTACCCAAATTGGTATCCTTTTTAATCTCTAAATTAAGACTTCCCATTCTCATCTTTATTTTATTTATTAATTCTTCACTAGCTCCTTGTGACAGGAGACAGTTTTTAAATGCTTCTGTTTCAAATGCAGGTTCTAATTCAACAAAACAGAATCTCCTTCTTAAGGCATAATCTATTATTGCTAAGCTTCTATCAGCAGTATTCATCGTACCAATAATATATATATTTTCCGGCACATAAAAAGACTCATTTGAATAGGTGAGTATTATCTCCTCTCCACGTTTATCGCTTTCTATTAACATCATTAATTCTCCAAAAATTTTACTCATATTACCACGGTTAATCTCATCAATAATGAAATAATAATCATTATCCGGATTCTCTGATGCCAATTTACAGAATTGATAGAACGGTCCCTTTTTTAGTTCAAATCCTGTACCATTAGGCTTGTATCCCATAATAAAATCTTCATATGCATAACTTTGATGAAACTGGAGTATTTTTATTCTTGATTCATCTTTTTCTCCTATCAAAGAATAGGCTAATCTCTTGGCTGCATATGTTTTACCTACCCCCGGGGGACCTTGTAAAATTAAATTCTTTTTTCTCATTAGTAATGATTTTATTGTTTCATATTTTTCTTCACTAATAAATACATCCGATAAAAAATCTTGTTTTGTATAAGATTCCCGGATTGTTTCATCTGGTACAGAACCGTCTTCATTTATTATCTCATATAATTCATAACAAAAATCATCAAAGTCAGTGATATTTGTCAATGTCTTGGTTGCAAATTCATTTTCTAATATCCATTTCCCAGCTTTTATCCATTTTACTTTTCTAATATGTTTATATTCATCACGATCATCATATTCATAATCTGAAATTACTTCTCCAACACCTAAAAGCGTTTTACTTCCCGCTTTAGCAAATATCCTATCTCCTACCTGTATTTCATGGCAGAATTGCCATAATGCAAGGCCATCATTTGTAGGTCTATTATCAGGTTCATATAATTTATTTAATTGATCGATAATGTCGATTTTTGTTTTGTATTTTCGTAAATCTCCCATTTCATCCCATCCAATAGCCATAATGCCTTGTATTCTAAATTCATCCCATTTATAGCCATTTTTACCAGGAGTATAAGACCAAATTTTTTGTCCGCTTGTTCTCTCTGTAGTTATAGTTGAATCCCAAATTTCCCTGATGCCTTTTTGATAAAAAATTTCAGAATATAGGAATCCATCATTCATAGAGTTCTTGCACCTTATCCCAATATCTCTCATGCTATCAATAATGCTTTCATATTGACCGTCAAAAAATGTTCGAGAAATAGCTTGTCTGTGTGCTTCCTTAAAAGTAGTCAGTTCTCTTAAAGGATTTTGAATATATTTGAACGCATTTCTTATCATTTCCGGTAAATTTTCTAACGAGTTATCCAATTTATGGCTTAATAAATTTTGTACCCAAACATTTTGCCTAACAAAGGTTAATGCCATTGTACGTTTATCCTCGTATTGATTTAATTCGTTTTTCATAGCAGCATTTTGATCAATATAACTAATTAACTCACCAATTATTAATAATACTTTGTGTTCTATTGAATCTATATTATATTCTTTCAATAATTTTTTATAAGAAAAAGGTTTACTTTTTGTTTTATTTATTAATATATTCAAAATAGACTTATTTATTTCAAGATTTATGTATTCATTATATTTATCAATTGCCTTCTCAAAATAAAACTCTTCACTTTTTCTAATTCGTTTTACTTTTGGTACATCTAAAAAAGAAAGTAATTGTTCCTTATATTTTATTAAATTCACAATATTTACCCCCTCATATCACTTGGCATTATTATCAGGTATTATGAAATCAGAAACATTGTCATCAGTCATGTGAAGAAATCCTAACAGCATTATAAAAATGATATCACTTACATTTAACAATAAAAAGTCTTTCCTTATGATTTTCTATTCTTCTTTTACCGCTTGTATAATATTTAAAATTCTTTTCTTTGATGGAAACCTGTCCTTTTTCATTTAATATCTCCAGTATCTCTTCATCCGAAATTTTTGCATTAGATCTGCTGTGACCTTTCTTCCCCATATTATTATAAGATACAATGATATATCTTGCTTGAATATCTTTTATTAACTCTCTGAAAGCTTTCGGCGCTTCTGCAGTACAGTATTTGCTTCTTCCCATAAATTTATTTACAGCTTTTCTGGCCACACCTTCAACCTTTGGCTTGTCCCACTTCGATATGTTTTCAAGAAGATGGTATGTATCCGAATATTGTCTGGAATTATACGGTGTATCCACATATACAATATCGCTCTTTATATTTTTTACCAACAAATTTGCATCCATATTAAATATATCATTATTCTTATTTCTTTCATCATTTATAGCAGGTACCTTCAATGATAACGGAGGATTGATAGATTTACTCCTTCTGAATGTATCATAATGTCCGCAGGTATTCGCCGTCCTGTCCATCCCATACAGAAGTGAAGTTATCAATATCGCTTTTTCTCTAAAATTTATACGTGAAGAAATATTATCTATTTCTTCACGTATAGTACCTATCTTTTTGGCATCCTCAACAGAGAAATAATTTCCTCCAAAATTTTGAGATACATAATTATCTCTCTCGCATTTTATATGATTAAATTCTCTGATTAATCCTTCAATTTTTTTCCTATCATATGCTTCATTCCCCAACCAGGTAACATAAGCAAGATAATTGGAATAGAGAATATCATTTATAATAATCTTGTTATCGGCTTTATTTAAAGAATGAGCTACTATTCCGGTTCCTGCAAAAATATCGGCAAATGTATTAAAATTTCCACATTCTTCATATATAACTTCATTTATAAAGGGAATCAATTTATTTTTGTTCCCCAAATATCTTCTGTTTTCTATATACAATTTGTTTTTATCAAACATAAAAAATCTCCTTTGTCTATCTTCTTTAGTAGGGTAAGGTATATTTTTATAATTACTTATGCATTTTTTCTTCGCCTATTACATCATATCGTATTTCCCTGCTGTATTTAATCATTCCTCTTGATTCTCCGCGCATTTCTGATAAGAGCTTTAGTTCTCTCCCGGTAATCCTTATTTCTTCATCACTTATCTTTTTCCCTTTTCCATTGTACTTATAACAGATATAATTCTTATCATCTTTTAGCTCATTAGTTCTAATATTCAGGCTTCTCAATTTTTTCTCAAACATTATACCATCCCCTTATTACTTTTAATAATATTATACTATATTGGAAAATTAATTATATTATTAAAAAAAGATTTCCGAATATAAAATTATATGCGGAAATCTTTTTGCTTCTATCTATAATATTCATTTATAAATTCAGCTGGAATATTTGAATATTTTTTGTATTCTATTTTTAAATATTCATTTAGGCAATATTTATTACCCAATTTTAACTTTCCTAATAAGTATTTAAAAAATACTTCCATTTAATAACACCTCCATACATAAAAATAATGTTGTTCATCCTCTTCAGAATTATCACTTTTTTTCCTCCTTTCTTGATATATAAAAAACCGCAGAAAAATCCTGCGGTTTTTAGGCACAAAAAAAGTCACAGCTCTACTGTGACATTTTTACATATATATTTTAAATAATATTTAAAAAGCTACATAAACATAACCCCAGGGGCATTCATCATATTTAATACATTAAATTTTCTTAAATAAGCCATATCTATTAAATTCAACATTGATTCATTTCCCCTTTCTTAAATATTATTATCCAACACTAAAAAATTTTACCACTTTTCACATCACATGTCAAGAAAAATATAAATCATATTTTCTCAGAATTCCAGAACTCGTTTAAAACAAATTTCAACTTCTCCTTGCTGCTTACTCTTTTAAAATGTTTCCACTCATGGGGAAATAACTCCATATACTCAGGCGTTAAGAATCTGTCATCAATAAGAAGTACCATTCCTCTGTCTTTTTCTGTTCTTATAACCCTTCCTGCCGCTTGAAGAACCTTATTCATTCCGGGATACATATATGCATATTCAAATCCCAAGCCATTTTTATCTTGAAAGTAATCCTTTATAATATTTCTCTCCAAGCATATCTGAGGAAGTCCGACCCCTACATTTATAGCTCCTATAAGCTTATTTCCTATCAGATCGATTCCTTCGGAAAACATTCCTCCCGTCACTGCAAAAGCCAGCTTTGTTTCTTCGACGTCAGTAAATTCCTGTAGAAATTCTTCTCTTTCTTTTTCGTTCATAGAAGGTTTTTGAATAAAAACATATATATCACCGTTTCTCTCAATAAATTTCTCATAGACCATCATCATATACTCATAGGAAGGAAAAAATATAAAATAATTTCCTCTTTTTCTCTTAGTAGCTTCCTCTATATACTTTACTATATCAATAAGGGAATTGTTTCTGTTTTTATATCTCGTCGATATATTGCCTGCAATGACCAAGCATAAGTTTTGCCTGTCAAAAGGTGAAGGAAGCTTCATTGCATAATCCTCTTCTCTTCCTCCGAGAATCTCCTTAAAATATTTTAGAGGAGTTAAAGTTCCCGAAAAAAATACGGCACTTCTTCCCCATTTTAATGTCTCACTCAGTACATGAGAAGGGTCCAAACAAAATATCTTTATGCTCACATCCTTCTCATTGCTTTCAGCATAGGTCACAAATTTTTCATCATAGTATTCCGCTATTCTTAAATATCCTAAAAGCTCAAAATACATATCAAGTACTTCCTCATAGAAAACCTCCGCTTTGTTTTCAATTAGCCAATTTTCCAGATATTTAATCACTCCTCTGATTAAAGGATATATATCACTTATTTCATCTTGCTGAACATAATACCCTTTATCATTACATAGCTTCTTTAAATCCAGCATAAAACTATTTAGTTTACCGAACCCCTTGAAAATTTTCTCATCCTTACCTTTAAACAGCCTTTTCAGATTTAAAAAGGAAGATTTTTTCAACTCCGTTGAATACATCTCTCTTCCTCTATCCACAAGATTATGAGCTTCATCAACAAGAAACAAATAATCTTCCTTTATTTCAGTAAAAAATCTTTTGAGGGCTACTCTCGGGTCAAAAACATAATTATAGTCACATATTATTAAATCGCAAAAAAGGCTTAAGTCTAAAGAAAATTCAAAAGGACATACCATGTGTTTCTCAGCATATTTCTCTATAATATCCCTGGTGATAATGTCTTCGTTTTTTATAATCTCCATTATAGCTTGATTCACCCTATTAAAATGACCTTTTGCATAGGGGCAGTCCTCAGGGTTACATTTGATTTCTTCGTTAGAACATATTTTTTCTTTAGCCGTTATTACTAAGGTTTTCATATTAAGTCCTTTTTTTCTCATTTTCTTTGCGGCATTTAAAGCAGCTTCTCTTGTAATAGTTTTGGCCGTCAGATAAAATATCTTATTAACCAAACCCTCTCCAACAGCTTTTATTCCGGGGAAAAGCACGGATATGGTCTTTCCTATTCCCGTGGGGGCCTGAACAAACAAATTTTTTCTGTCCACAATGGCATTATATACTGCTACAGACATTTCTCTCTGTCCTTTTCTATATTCTCCAAAGGGAAAATCTAACTTTTTAATCGAAAAGTCCCTTCTTCTATCAACATCCAAACTTAGTTCAGCCCACATAATATAATCATCAATCAATTTATAAAAAAACTCTTTTAGTTCTTCTAAAGTAAAACTCTTTCTAAATTTCTTTGTTTCTCCTGAGCTTAACTCATAATATGTAAGATTTACATCTATATTATCTATATTATTCTCCATAGCATACATATAGGCATAACACTTGCCCTGTGCCCAATGAAGAGGGTTATAGTCCTCTTCTATATCCTTCAAAGATTTGAGGGTACTCTTTATTTCATCAATAACCGTTACCTCTCCGTCAGCAAATATGCCGTCAGCTCTTCCCTCCAACGTTATGGCAAATCCTTTATATGAGAAAGAATATCTCAAAAAAACTTCAGCATTATATTCCGAACCATAGGACCCCTGAACGGTTCTATGGGCTTTAGTTCCTTCCAATGCTCTGCTGTTGCCTATAAACGTAGAATTCAGATCTCCGGATCTCAATACAAACTCAACTAAGTTTCTTACAGATAATTTTATTTCCTTCATTTTTATACTTCACCAATCTTATCTATATTTTGCTCTTTGTTTAAGCAATATTTATATAGATATTTCTCCACTATTTTATTATTTCCCTTTAATTTTTCAATTTTTTCTACGCAAAATATTTTTTTATTAACAGAAGCCAAAAACATGTAGAAACATTTACAAATAGGGTAATTTAATATAAAATATACGTTAAAGGAGGGGTAATATAATATGAAAAGTTTTGAAACAATGCTTAGCGATTATGCTCGTGTTGTAGTAAAGGTAGGATTAAATTTGCAACATGGACAAACCCTTTTTATTAAGGCTCCCATTGAAGGAGTAGATTTTGTAAGGCAGGTAGCCAAATTTGCTTATGAAGAAAAAGCTAAGGAGGTTTATGTAGATTGGAATGACGATTTTTTAACAAGGATGAAATACATAAATTCTCCTATGGAAGTATTTGAAAACTTTCCCAAATGGAAAGCCGATGCAATGGAAAGCTTAGCAAAAGAAGGAGCTGCATTTCTATCTATATCTTCTTCAGATCCTGAACTTTTAAAGGGAGTAGATCCTGAAAAAATTTCTACCGGAAATAAAGCCGCCGCCATGGCAATGAAAACCTATATGGAATATGCAATGAACGATCTCATTACTTGGTGTGTAATTTCAATTCCCACTATAAACTGGGCAAGTAAAGTATTTCCTCACAACTCTCCGGAAGAAGCATATAAAAAATTATGGGACAGCATATTTAAAACGATAAGAGTCGATAAAGAAGATCCCATAGAAGCTTGGGAAAACCATATTAAAAATATAAATAACAGAATGGAATTCTTGAACAAAAATAAACTTCGAAAATTTTATTATACTTCCTCCAACGGTACCGATTTAACTATCGAGTTTCACGAAGATCACTTGTGGTGCGGAGGCGGTGATTACAACAAGGACAATACTTTTTTTGTTCCGAATATGCCTACAGAAGAAGTATTTACTCTTCCGTTAAAAACCGGCATAAATGGAATAGTATTTAATACAAAACCTTTAAACTACAGTGGAAATGTAATTGATGGGTTTAACCTCACATTCAAAGATGGAAGGGTAGTAGATTTCCATGCAAGAAAAGGAGAAGAAATTCTTAAAAAACTTTTAAATACAGATGATGGAGCAAAATATATAGGGGAAGTTGCATTAGTTCCATTTTCTTCGCCTATATCAAAGTCTAACATTACCTTTTTAAATACTTTATTTGATGAAAATGCCTCCTGTCATTTGGCTCTCGGAAAAGCTTACCCTCCTTGTCTTAAAGGTGGAGACAAAATGAGTGAGAAAGAACTTGAACAACATGGAGCTAATGATTCTTTAATCCATGAGGATTTCATGATAGGTTCCCGTGACTTAAATATAATGGGAACGACTTCGGATGGAAAATCCATGGAGATATTTAAGGATGGAGAATGGGCATTTTAAGAAATAATTTTAAGAAAAGAGTGATCAATACGAAAATAATATTTATTGTGCCTACTTCAGCTATAAGGAGAAATCCCATATACAGATTCGGAAGTCTAATTTACGGACATTCAAATTCAATTACCGGCCCTTTAATACTCGGCAAAATTTTAAAGGATAAAGGTCATGACGTTGAAGTTTATGAAGAGCTTTATAACACATTGGATTTCAACAAATTTTTAGATGCGGATATTATTATGCTCTATACAATGACATCAAATTCTACCCGTGCTTATGAGATAGGCGATTACTTTAAATCAAAAAACAAAAAAGTTGTAATCGGAGGAATGCACGCATCAGGCGTACCGGAAGAAGCTATTAAACATGCCGACCAAGTTGTGGTCGGAGAAGCAGAAAAGGTAATCTCCGATATTGCAGAGGGAAAAATAACAGACAAAATAGTTTATTCTCCCTATGTGGAAAATTTAGACGAAATTCCGTTTCCCGATTATACTCTTTTGAAAACACCATGCAGTGCTGCCAACGTAATGACATCCAGAGGGTGCCCTTTCAGCTGTATATTTTGTACAACATCGAGAATGTTTCATCCCTATAGAAAGAGGAGTCCGGACAATGTCATAGAAGAACTGAGGCTATATAAGAAGCTGGGATTTAAATATGTAAATTTTGAAGACGACAATTTTACAGCAGATAAGGACAGGGCCAAGGAAATATTGAGAAAAATGATTGAAAACAATTTAGTATTTAAAGAAACATTTTTCTTCGGAAGAACGGATATGGCAAATGATGAAGAACTGTTGGATTTGCTTCATCGCGCTCATTTAAACAGAGTTCTCGTAGGTATAGAATCCTTGAACCAGGAATCTCTGGATTATATAAACAAAAAACAAAAGATTTCTGATATTGAAGAATGTGCCGCGGCTCTTTTAAAACACAAAATTAAATTAATAGCAAGTATAGTGTTAGGCCTTGATACTGACAATCAAGAAGACATCAAAAGAAGCGTTAATTTCTGTAAAAATATAAATGCCTATCAACTTCAGCCTGCAATTTTAACTCCATACCCTAAGACTCCACTATATGAACAATTAGTTAAAGAGAACCGCATGCTGGATAACGACTGGGAATCATTTGACATGATGGTTGTTAATTTTGTTCCCAAAAAAATGTCGCCTTGGGATCTTCAAAATGAATTTTTCCATGCAGTAAAATCTTTTTATTCCTTTGCGTCTTCTTTTAAGATTTTTAAATATTTCGGTTTTGATGCAGGTATGAGAAGACTTGGACTATGGATTGCTTCACTATTAGGAAATTTAGGATTTAAAATAGCTTCCAAAACTCATAACGGAAATATTTACAACAAACTAAAAGAAATAAGCAATTAAAGATTAATAAAGAATCGAGAGCATTTATTGAGCTCTCGATTCTTTATTAACTCATAGGAAAATCCTGTTGTATACATTTTTCATCAAATGGGTTTCAAAAAAGGTTTTCTTAATTTATACTGCTTCGATAGAAGCCCTTTTTATAAATTAAATATCCTCGTTTTTTTCAAAGCGGTTTTAAGTGCTATTGCCAACACTGCACCTACTACTCCCTGAATCAAATTGGCAGGCATGGATATGAGAGCAGCTTTCGCTCCATACATGAATATCTCTGCTATATAGTATCCCAATGCCATCCATACACCACCTATGATCATGGGCAGAAAAGGTAATTTCTTTCCCGTTTTTGTTTCCAATAATGCCGCACAGAAAAATCCCTCCAATCCCTTTACCACAAAAGTAATAGGAGCATAATAGCTATATCCCAGCAGAATATCGGCGAGAGCCGATCCCAGTCCGCCAACTACAAATCCTCCCTTTTTTCCAAACATAACAGCCGCCAAAAACACCACCATATCTCCCAAATTTAAATATCCTTTGGTTCCCAATATAGGAATATGTATAATCATAGTCATAACAACGGTAATAGCAAGCATTACTGCATACCTTGTAATTAAAATAAGTCTGTCATTCTTCACCTCATCCATCTCCCCATTTTATTATCAGTACTGTACCGGTACATTATATAGATTTTTATTATTGTATCTATATACATAATACAACTATAGGTACACTTTTTCAAGTATATTTTTTTTAATATTTTCCTATGGGTTATAAAAAATACACCTTCAAACATTAGATTTTCGTCTAACATTTGAAGGTGCACTTCATATGTCAAAGGTAGCTATTTTTTATATAATAATTTTTTTATCAAACAAGGTATGCAATTCAGTTATAGGTATAGGCTTACTGAATAGATATCCTTGAACTTTTGTACAGCTGCACTCTTCCAAATATCGAAGCTGGCTTTCTTCTTCTACGCCTTCTACAATGGCATCTAAATTCATCTTTTTAACTAAGGATATAATTGAACTTAAAATAGATTTTTTATAATTAACCTCTTCAATTTTGCTTATAAAAGATTTATCTATTTTTACTCCGTCAATAGGCAAGTTCTCAAGATAATTTAAAGATGAATAACCCGTTCCGAAATCATCAAGAAGAATTCTTATTCCCATATTCTTTAATTCCTTAAGGATATTTAATATATTATCCAGGGAAAGTATAAGAGAACTTTCCGTTATCTCTATATACAAACGAGTGGGATCAAATTTCGTTTCTTCCAAATTCTTCTTTACTACGGAAACAAAATCCTCACCTTCAAACTGTACGGCTGAAACATTCACCGCTATATCCATGGGATATTCTAAATTTTCACAAATCTTTTTCCCATCTTCCATTGCCCGGTTCAATATCCAATTCCCTAAAGGTTTTATCAATCCTGTTTTTTCACAGATAGGAATAAATTCTAACGGCGGCATGAATCCGAAGATCGGGCTGTTCCATCTGACTAATGCTTCCAAAGAAGATATTCTTCCTGTTTTCATATCAACTACCGGCTGATAAAAAAGAACAAATTCCTCATTTTTTATAGCATCTGCAAGGTTTTCTTTAATTTTTAGTTCAAAACTGTCTCCCTCTTTATATGTTTCAGCAGTCGTAAAGCTCTTAGGTCTTGAACTCCAAGAAAAAAGTTTGTCTTCAATTTTTTCTAATTTTTTTAACTTCGTACTGTTCTTATAAATATCTATAATAATAGAACTCATATTATCCAATATACATAGTAATAACCTATCGTTCTCTTTTTCAAACAATGCTTCTTTATGATCAGCATAACAAAAATAGTTTTCTTTTCCCTTAAGCTGAGCTCTTATTTCCTTCTTTAAATCCTTTACATCAAAAATTCCTGATATAAGAGTGGCAAAATGTTTGTAATTTTCAAATAGAGGCAAAACTATTATTGCGTCTTCTTTGTTCTTAAACAAGATACTTACATTTTTTTCTTTTTCCTCATTTATTTTATTCAGATTAAATAAAAGGGCCTTTTTATAATCTTCGATTACACCTGATCTAACTAATATATTCCCAGATTCATCTACCAATAAAAAAGATTTTTTAAATATATTGCTGTAACAATTGAACAAATCATCTAAATTTTTAAAAGGGATTATATACTCCAGCTCATCTTTTGTCACACCTTCACCCCCGGGCATTTAAACATAAAAATTTTTATCCCTTATATATTTCGACAAACATGCTTTATTTCTTTTTATATTTACAAAATATTATTTAGAATATCTTTTATCTATCTTATTTTAAATAACTTATCAATGCCAGCACTCCTAAATGTACCGGGTAAAATGAATAAAACACATATTTCAAACTATATCCCTTTTCTCCATTATAATAATTTATAAAGATCAAGGAAATTAAACATAATCCCTGTATAAGCTGATATCCAATCATTGAAGGTGTCATCTTCCCGCCTCTTAAAAACATCACTAAAATAGGAATCCCTAAATAAAGAAGGTTTAACCAGACCTGGCTGACAGCCATCCTTTTAAAATTATCGTGGAACTTATAAAACAAAAAAATCATGATTATTCCGTATATATTATAATCAGTATTTAAAAAATAAGCCAACATTCCTACTCCAAATACTACCCAGTAATTTTTGGTCTGATCATATTTGTAAATAGCATACAGTCCTAAAAATAAAGTGAAAAAAACATTCAAATAAAATCCTTCTCTGAAAGCAAAATAAAACGGAATCTGAGAAATAAGTGCAAATATAAAAAGCCTCAACATGTATTTTTTCACATCTTTCGTCTTAAAATAGCCTTCTGAAATGAGATAAGCAAATATAGGAAAAGCTAATCTTCCTACCATCCTAAGCCATATCACATCGGGAAAAAGCACTGCCCCTATGTGATCAATAAGCATAGTTATAATAGCAATAGTTTTTAAATAAAATGAATCCAATTCATCACCCCTTACATTTATAAATTAAAATAAACCGTCTGTTTGTTATATCCTCATAATCATATAATATTATATTCCTTTGAAAATTTCAATTCGATTATGCTATTTCAGCACAAATCAAGAAAGCCATTTTCAAAACTCATTTTATATTGAAAATAATTAAGATGAAATAGGATATTCCTATGAACTTAATAAAATTTCAGAAGAATAATTTATATATAAATAAGTTTATCTAAATATAATTTAGGGTATTTATAATTAGATAAACTTACTTATTCATTTAGATGGGAGGTATAGAAATGGAAAAATTCATCCCAGAAGTAAAATCAAAACTTAGAAGTAAAATTATTGAAGTTCCTCCGGTAATATACAAGGCAAGTGGAATTAAAGTATTAGGCACAAGAATAAAGTCTCTTTTATTCTCAACAGATATTGCTATAATCAAAAATACCAATGCTAATTCCATAATAGCAGTATATCCATTTACTCCTCAGCTTTCTATCACTCAGGCATTATTAGAGGTTGCTCCGGTACCTGTGTTCGTAGGTGTAGGAGGTGGAATTACCACAGGAAAAAGATCCATTGCTATAGCATGGCAGGCAGAGCTGATGGGTGCCTATGGTGTAGTAGTAAATGCTCCTACAAGTATTGAAGTAATAAGTGCGATGTTCAATACAATAGATATCCCAATAATATGTACCATAGTATCGGAATATGATGATTATAAAAGAAAAATTGAAGCCGGAGCAAGAATATTAAATGTTTCCGGCGGTGCTGAAACAGCTAAAATTGTTAAAAAGATCAGAAATGACTATTCAAGAGAACTCCCCATAATTGCTACGGGAGGTCCGACGGAAGAATCGATTTTAGAAACCATAGAAGCCGGAGCCAATGCAATTACCTATACTCCACCATCCTGTGGCGAAATATTCGCGGAAATAATGGCAAATTATCGTAAAAATACAGAAAAATAGTGGCAATGCCACTATTTTTCCGCAATTTCTTTTCTCAAGAAACTCCATTTAGTTTCCGTTGTAATAACGGAAATCAATATTAATAAACATCCTATAAAAAGTCTTACAGAAAGTGCTTCCTTTAAAAATATAATGGAGAATATATTTCCGAATACCGATTCCATACTAAGTATAATAGCGGCATGAGTAGAAGACGTATATTTCTGAGCCACATTTTGAATCAAAAAACCTATTAATGTACTAAATAATGCTAAATAAACTATCGGAAAAATCATTTCTCCTGTAACCGACGAAACCTTCGGCTCAAAAATTAATGCAAAAATTAAAGATAAAATTGCCGTAACTGAAAATTGAAATATTGTAAGAAGTATAGGGTCATGTTTTTTAGAATAATATCCTACCGATACAATATGGCAGGCATAAAAAAAACCACCTATCAGTGTAAGCAAATCTCCCAAGCCCATAGTTAAATTCGCATCGAGACTCAGTACCCCTATGCCTACAAAGCATAATATTGCTCCTATAACTTCATAAATATTAGGTTTCTTTCTGCTTGTCAGCCAGTACAAAAATGGAACTATTACCACATTGCTTGCAGTAATGAAAGCATTTTTTCCTGCCGTAGTATATTCAATTCCGACAGTTTGAGCCAAAAAAGCCAAAAAAAGAAATATTCCTATTATAAATCCTGCCGTTAAATCATCCCTCTTAGTTTTTTTAACTTTCTTGAAAAAAATTAAAATTAATAAAGCAGAGGCAATTATAAATCTAAAAGCAAGCATATACAAAGGAGTTATATGATCCAATACATTTTTGGTTACTACAAAACTGCTTCCCCAGATTAGTGCTACAACTATCATTGAAATATCCGCATACAAACTTTTTTTATTAACTTTCTCCATATATTTTCCTCCAAGTAAACCTTATATATATTATTTTATCATAAATATTCAATATTTCTATACATATACAGAAATAATTTTACTCTATCCTTATCACAATTAATATTATATTAAATATAATATTACAGAGAAAAGAAGGTGATATTGTGTATAGAAATTTGGTTCATGGGCTAAATGTAAAAATTCCTTTAAATAATGACATCTATACTACTCCCATCAATTTTGACAATGCCGCCACTACTCCCCCTTTCCGTTCTGTGATGAAAGAAATCAATAGCTTTTCTCCTTGGTATTCTTCAATTCATCGAGGTACGGGATACAAATCCGAAATTTCTTCTGAATATTATGATCAAGCAAGAAATGATGTGCTGAATTTTGTTAATGGGGATAAGGATAATGATACAGTTATATTTTTAAAAAATACTACTGAATGTATAAACAAATTATCTTATAGAATTAAGGAAGAAATAGAAGGCGGAATAGTCTTAACAACACGTATGGAACATCATTCAAATCTTCTCCCTTGGAGGTTAAAATACCCTACCGAATATGTAGAAACAGATAAATGCGGAAGACTCTCCATATATGATTTAAATGAAAAGCTCAAAAGATACAGGGGCAAAATAAAATTAATGGCAATAACGGGAGCATCTAATGTCACAGGGTATACAAATCCTATCCATGAAATTGCAAGATTAGTACATGATCAAGGAGGAAAAATATTGGTTGACGGAGCACAGCTTGTGCCTCATCACCCTATAGACATGAAAAGTTCTGATTCCTTAGAACACATTGACTATCTGACCTTTTCTGCCCACAAAATGTATGCTCCTTTTGGAACAGGAGTACTTATTGGTCCGAAAAAATTGTTTGAAAAAGGCAGTCCGGAATACCCCGGGGGAGGAACAATTTCTTTTGTATCAGATGATTCTGTATTCTGGACAGAGCCTCCAGAAAAAGAAGAAGCAGGCACTCCAAATGTAATGGGAGCAGTAGCCTTGTCAAACAGTATAAAAACCCTTGAATCTTTAGGAATGGAGAATATCGATAATTATGAATTAAACCTTACTTACTACTGTATTACGAAAATGAAAAATATTCCTCATATAATCCTTTATTGTGACTTAGATTTTAATAATAAAATTTCCATAATACCATTTAACATAGAAGGAATACCTCATGAAATCCTTGCGAGAATTTTATCGGAAGAAAGGGGAATATCAGTAAGAAACGGCTGCTTTTGTGCTCAACCTTATGTGCAAAGACTTCTTAATATTTTACCGAATTCCTATATTTCCCGACCTGGAATAGTAAGAATAAGTTTTGGGTTATACAATACTTATGAAGAAGTAGATATTCTTATAGATTTTTTAACTGAAATAAGTTCTAATATACAATACTACAAGGGCAAGTATAAAAACCTCCTTTATTACTAAAAATAGTAAAAAGGAGGCTTTTTTATGAACAAAAAAATGAATATCCTTATGTTCAGTGGTGAATATGATAAGGCATTAGCAGCTCTTATTCTTGCCAACTCAGGAAAACAAATGGGAATAGATGTAACCATGTTTTTTACATTCTGGGGTTTATGCCTTGTCAGAGATCCTAAAAAAATAAGCGATGAAGATAAAAGTGCCTATGAAAAGATGTTTGCCAATCTTACTCCCAAAGGAATAGAAGAATCTCCTTTATCAAAGATGAATTTTGCCGGAGTGGGGAAAAAAATGTTGTTGGAGATGATGGAAGAAAATGATACACCTTCTATCGTCGATTTTTTAAATGGAGCCATAAAAAAGGGTGTCAAACTATACGGTTGTAAACTTTCCTTAGAGATAATGGGCTTTAAGGAAGATGAACTCTTGAAGGAGGTAAAAATAATCACTGCCGAAGAATATTTAAAAAATGCTTTGGAATCCGATATACAATTATTTATATAATTTTTGTGGTATTATATAATTATATAGATAAGAAAGGGTGGTAGTGATGGAAAACAGTATTGAGATTCCAAAGGAATACCTGGAAACCGTTAAAAATATAAAAACTCTTAAGAAGGTACTTTGGATCAATTCTCATAAAAAAAATTTCAGTGAGATATCAGATGCTTTAGAGATAAAAGAGGAAGAAATAAAAGATGCGGAAGAAAGATTAAAAAGGTTTGCTCCTTATTTAATTAAGGCATTTCCGGAAACTAAATCAACTAATGGAATCATTGAATCCCCATTAATTGAGATCCCTAAAATGAAAAGCAGAGCGAAAGAGGATATAAAAGAAAAAATATACGGAAAATTGTATATAAAATGTGACAACCAGCTTCCCATCGCAGGTTCCATAAAAGCAAGGGGCGGGATATACGAAGTACTTAAAAGGGCAGAAGATTTGGCATTAAAAAACGGGTTAATAAAAAAAGATGATGACTATTCCAAATTCTATAGCGATGAATTCAAAAATTTCTTTTCCGACTACACCATACAGGTGGGAAGTACGGGAAATCTAGGCCTAAGTATAGGCATAATGAGTGCTCAATTAGGATTTAAGGTAAAAGTTCATATGTCTGCCGATGCAAAACAATGGAAAAAAGAATTATTGAGAAGCAAAGGAGTAAATGTAGTGGAATATTCTTCCGACTATTCAAAAGCCGTAGAAGAAGGAAGAAAACTTTCTAATGAAGATCCCAAAAGCATGTTCATCGATGATGAAAATTCTAAGGACCTTTTCTTAGGATATGCTGTAGGAGCCTTCAGACTAAGAGAACAACTAAAAAAGATGAATATTCCAGTGGATAGAGATCACCCTTTATTTGTATATCTCCCTTGCGGCGTAGGCGGGGGCCCGGGAGGAATAGCTTACGGATTAAAGCTCATATACAAGGACAATGCTCATCTCTTCTTTGCAGAACCAACCCATTCTCCGGCAATGCTTTTAGGACTTATTACCGGACTTCATAACCAAATCTCCGTTAAAGATTTCGGATTGGATAATAAAACGGAAGCCGACGGATTAGCTGTAGGGAGACCTTCAGGCCTTGTAGGGAAGATAATGGATCCCATATTAGACGGTGAGTTTACCGTTGAAGACAACCAATTATATAGATTTTTGGCAGCATTGGCAGAAGAAGAAAAAATATATCTGGAACCTTCTGCCCTGGCCGGATTCCCGGGACCTGCTCTTATATCAAAAGAATATGGAGAAGAATATCTGAAAAACTCTACTCATATATGTTGGGCAACGGGAGGAAGCCTTGTTCCGGATAATATAATGAAGGGATACTATGAAAAAGGGAAGTTGCTTAACAACAGAAGAAAATAACCATAGGAAGTCGTCAAAACATTTAGTTTTGGCGACTCTTCCAACTATCCCTCTTTAGTTGAATCAGATAACAACAGTTGGTATTTTTTTTGATAAGCAGGGATATCAGCAATATCACAATAGACATAATGCCCGGGAATTATTTCACGAAGTTGGCTCGTTTCTGTTTGTACCAAATTGTTAAAAACAATACGATTTCGTTGCCGTTCATAATCCGGATCCGGCAGCGGTATAGCCGACAGAAGGCTTTCCGTATACGGATGCAATGGAAATTGATAGATCTCCTTTGCATTTCCAAGCTCTACAAGTTTACCTTGATACATAACACCTATACGATTACTGATATATTTTACCATAGATAAATCATGAGCTATAAACAAATAAGTCAAGTGTTTTTCTTTCTGCAATTTTTTCAGCAGATTTACGATTTGTGCCTGTATTGATACATCCAAAGCCGATATAGGTTCGTCACATATAATAAATTTAGGCCGTACCGATAATGCTCTGGCAATTCCTATTCTCTGTCGTTGTCCTCCCGACAATTCATGAGGATATCTATTTGCATGATCAGAATTTAAGCCAACAGTCATAAGTAATTCATTGACTTGTTCATCGCAGTCATCTTTATTCTTTGATAATCCATGGACTTTAATTCCTTCAGCAATAATATCCCTTACCTTCTTTCGTGGATTGAGAGATGCGTAAGGGTCCTGATATATCATTTGTACATCACGTCGAAACTGAAGCCAATCTTTCTTGCTATGGATTGTAGAAAGATCAACACCGTTAAAATAAATCTTACCGGAGGTCGGTCTATATAATTGTATAATAGTTCTGCCTGTTGTTGATTTTCCACACCCTGATTCCCCGACTAAACCAAAAGTCTCACCTTCAAATATATTAAAACTAATATTATCCACTGCTTTTACAATATTATTACCATTGGACCTGAAATACTCTTTCAATTTTTCAACTCGTAAAATTTCATTGTTAGTATTCATTTTGTTAACCCCTCTTATCTTTAAAACTTTGTTTTTTAAATTTAAAATACTGCTGACGAGCTACAATAGATTGAGGAATCTTTATTTCAGGAGCCCGTGAATCCAAAAGCCACGTTGAAGCATAATGAGTTTGAGATATTTTAAACATCGGCGGTTCATAATACTCATCAACGGTTAAAGCATACTGATTTCGCTGCGCAAAAATATCTCCTTGGGGAGGATCCAGCAGATCCGGCGGACTTCCGGGAATAGCATACAAGCTATCCTCCTCGTTATCCAATGTCGGCATTGAACGCAGCAATCCCCAAGTATACGGATGTTGAGGGTTATAAAATATTTCATCAACAGTTCCTATTTCCACAATCTTACCTCCATACATTACGGCAACTCTGTCTGCAATATTAGCAACTACCCCTAAATCATGAGTAACAAATATTATTGAAGTCGCTACTTTCTTTTGAATACTCTTCATCAAGTCTAAAATCTCAGCCTGAATAGTCACATCCAGAGCAGTGGTCGGTTCATCTGCGATTAATATCTTAGGATTGCAAGCTAATGCGATAGCAATTACAATACGTTGTCGTTGCCCTCCGGAGAACTGATGAGGATAATATTTTAAACGCTTTTCGGGTTCAGGAATATCTACTAACCGAAACAATTCCAATGCTTTTTTCATAGCTTCCGATTTACTCAATTTTTGATGTAAAATAACAGGCTCTGCTACCTGTTTACCAACAGTCATAGTTGGATTTAAGGAAGTCATCGGATCTTGAAAAACCATTGCTATTTCTTTTCCGCGAATATTCTGCATCTCTCTATTGGTCTTTGATAATAAATCCTTTCCGTCAAAAATTATTTGCCCGCAATCAATACTGCCATTTTTTGAAAGCAATCCCATAATGCTTCTGCATGTCACGGATTTTCCCGAACCGGATTCTCCCACAAGAGCCAAAGTTTCTCCTTTATTCAATGTTAAAGATACCCCTCTTACGGCCTGTACTTTCCCTGCATATGTTTGAAACGAAACATGCAAATTATTGATTTCTAATATTTTTTCACTCATCTTAACCCTCCTAATCTTTCATCTTCGGATCAAATGCATCACGGAGCCCGTCCGCCAACAAATTAAATGTAATCATAATTATGCAAATAGCAGCAGCAGGAAACCACATAAGATGAGGCAAAAATCTAAATGTCTTATATCCTTCATTTAGCAATGTTCCCAATGATGCATTGGGAGCACGCATTCCAACCCCAATAAAGCTCAGAAAAGCTTCAAAAAAAATTGCACTGGGAATAGTAAACATTGTCTGAACTATAATAATGCCACTCAAATTCGGCAAAATATGACTGACTGCAATATTTAAAGACGATTCCCCGAGGGTCCTGGCAGCAAGCACAAACTCCTGATCTTTTAATTTCAATGTTTCGGCACGGACAACTCGAGCCATTGTAATCCAGCCTGTTAAACCCATGGCAACAATAATGGAAGTCACTCCCGGTCTAATAAATAAAAGCATCAGTATCACCACGACCAACGTGGGAATTCCGGAGATTATTTCCAAAATACGCTGCATGATTATATCCACACTGCCGCCTTTCCATCCCGAAACCAATCCATATGTTATTCCTATTAACAAATCAAAAAAAGCCGCAGCTAAAGCGATAAGCAATGAAATCCGTGTTCCTGCCAATACCCGGGATAATAAATCTCTGCCAAAAGCATCTGTTCCGAAATAATAATTGACATCATGAGGAACATGGGCAAGTTCATATTTATCAACCCATTCTCCCGATATCTTGGCCTTCCCGTTAAACCCGTTAATATTAACGTGAGGAATACGGGGAGGTAAATTAGCATGAGGAACATTTTGTAAATTGGGATCATGAGGGGTATACCATATAGAAACAATTTCAATTGATATAATCAGCAATAAAATAACCATTGAAACCACAGCCGCTTTATTTTTTCTCAGACGTCGCCATCCGTCCTGATAAAACGACAAGGATGGTGCAGCTATACGCTCATTGTCAAAGTGATAAGTTTCATCTAACGGCGTAAAATATGATGACGGAATTTCGGAATATAAATTTTTATTTTCATCTTTTTTATCTATTAGTTCATCCATTAGTATTCTCCCCCTCCTACTCTGATTCGAGGATCAACAATTCCATACAGAATATCCACCAATAAAATTATAGTAACAAGCAATGTGGAATAAAGCATGGTTACTGCCATAATTGTAGAATAATCATTGGTCATAATGGACTTAACAAACTGTTCTCCGATGCCCGGAATAGCAAAAATATTTTCAACTACCAACGACCCGGTCATCAAACTTACAGACATAGGTCCCAATATTGTAATCAATGGAATTAAGGCATTTCTTAACCCATGTTTGAAGGCAACTCTCCATTCACTCATCCCTTTCGCCCTTGCCAACTCAATATAATCACTATTCAATACTTCAATCATTTCAGTACGAATAAAACGAGCAGAATCTGCCATCGGTGAAATGGACAAAGCAACAGTCGGCAGAACCGTTGATAAAAATCCTTCGTTCCATAAAGCAATGGGAAACCACTTTAAATATACGGCAAACAAAAGCTGCAGAAGAACCGCAAATACAAAATTGGGAACAGATCGTCCGATAATAGCCGACAAAGATGCAATCCCATCTATAAAGCTGTTTTGAAACATAGCTGCAACCGTCCCTAAAATAATTCCTACGGTAGTTCCCAAAATCATGGCTTGTGCCCCTAATTGAAGTGACGGACCAATGCGTTTAGCCAATATGGACTTGACCGGTTGGTCGCCAAACTGTAGCGAAATGCCAAAATCTCCTCGAACCGCACCGGACATATAAATTATATAACGTTTCACCAAAGGTTTATTTAATCCATATCTTTTATTCATAATTTCCCGTTGCTTATTTGTTAACTTTGCTTCATTGTTATAGGGAGTTCCCGGCAAAAAATTCATCAGCAAAAACGTACACGAACTAATAAGAAAAAGTGTTATCAGCATATAAACTACCCTTTTTAAAATAAATCTGAAAAAATTACTCATATTTATCTGCACCTTTCTTTTTGTTGTTATTTCATATTTCTAAAGTTAGGTAAAGTCTATTTTTAAAATAGACTTTACCTGATAATCTAAAATTAATTGGTATATTATTTAACAATATAAGCATGGGTAATCTCTAATGGAGTACCTAAGTTGTGAGTAACGATTCCTTTAACCTTTGGGTTTATCAAATAACTTGACGCTCCCTGGTATAAAGGAGCAACAACTGCCTTACTCAAAATATATTTCTGTGCCTCCTGCAAATCCTTCCATCTTTTTTGAGGATCTGTTGAATCATCAGTTTTAATCTTTGTAATTAGCGCGTCATATTTGGAGTCTTTATACTGCCCGTGATTATGTTCATATGTTGAGAAAAACAGATTCAAGTAACTAACCGGATCAAAATCTCCAGTCCAACCGCCGAGAGCCAAATCAAAATTATAAGCCATCATCTTTTCAAAACGAACTTTTGCGGGAACATTGCTCAAATTAATAGTCAGTCCCGATAAATTAGTCTCTAATTGACTTTGCAAATATTCCCCCGTTCTTTTGGCTCCTTCCGTATCACTGGTGATTAACGTCAATTCAACTTTTTCCACTCCCAATTCGCTTTTAGCCTTTTCCCACAGTTTTTTCGCTTCCTCAACATCCGTTTTTACCAAGACACCTGCTTCATCCGAAAAATCCTTCCCTGTATCTGGATTCGTCGCAATTCCTTTAGGAATAATTCCCGTTAAAGGTCTTGAGCCATCGACAAGTATGTTGTTTACCAACTCATCTCTATTGATTGCCAGTGAAATTGCCTTTCTGAAATTTTCATTTTGCAGAGTGGGGCTTGAACTTATGCCAAATTCAAGATTAGAATCTGTCAGAGTAAGTACCGAAAGAAAGTCATCATTATTTATATACTGACTGATATAATCTCCAGATAAAGATGTAGCGTCAATAGCTCCTGATTCGTACAGATTAATTCCAGTTCCCGTTTCTTTAACAACCTGAATATTGATTTTATTAAGTTTTATATTATCCTTATCCCAATAATTTTCATTCCTTTGATAATTCCATGTAAGACCTGTACCATCCCAGTCTTTCAGGACAAAGGGGCCATTTCCTAAAGTATTTTCACTTGTTGTTCCGTATGCTTCCCCCTTAGATGTTGCAAATGCTTCATTCTGAGGAAATAAATTTACAGATGATAATGAAGATGTAAAATACGTATCCGGATATTCAAGGGTTACTTTGAGTTCCGTATCACTGACGGCTTCAACTCCTAATTCCGAAGGATCTTTTGTCCCTTCATTAATTGCTTTGGCATTCTTTATGTTGAAAAATGTACTTGCGCTTTGGGCCGCCGTTTCCGGTGCAAATAACCGTCTCCATGCAAAAACATAGTCTTTAGCGGTCAATGGATCTCCGTTTGCCCATTTCAAATTATCCTTAAGTTTAATAGTGTACACCAAACCGTCTTCACTGATTTGAGGATCCCCTTCTGCCTCTACTGGAACGGTTTTATTATCTCCGTCAATTTTATATAAACCTTCTGCAAATATTTCAATTTGGGAAGAACTCAATGTATCATAAGATTTAACAGAATCTGCAGTAGGCAATTCACTTGAAATAACCCAGTTCAATTCTTGCTTGTCAGCCAATTTTTCAGCAGAATCAGAAGATTTTTCACCGGATTCGGGTACACTTTCTTCCTTTGAAGTTTCTTTTGAGCAACCTGCAAACATTAAAGCCAATACCAATATCAATAAAATTAATCTTATTCTATTTTTCATGCTTATCTCTCCTTTTATTATTAAATTACTGTGAATAATTTTTCTTATAATATCGTTACAACATATTTTTATCATCCCCTTTATTAACACGAAAGCACACCTATAAGTCATAGAAAAACTTAATGTAAACTTAACCTTAAATAGGTTCCTAAAAAAGGCCGTTTTAATTTATCGGTGTTTCAATAGAAGCCTTTTTCATAA
>NZ_FMIF01000010.1:0-97123 GCF_900095615.1 Sporanaerobacter sp. PP17-6a
GGTGCCGGCAATATTATTTTCATCTGCAGATACATCACCGTTATTTTGAGAAACATCCGAATTTGTACCGTTCGTAGTTGTATCGTCGTCAGTAGTTGTATCATCAGCAGTTATATCAATTGTATCATCAGATTTACTATTTGTATTATCCTTATAATCGGAGCCATAATTTATTCCGTTCACTCCGTTTCCTTTAATGACCGAAGAACTTAAAACTGCCGTTTTAGGAGGTATAACAAATGACAGAAAAAGCGGAATTAAAAAAAGAATATATTTTTTTAGGTTCATACCGGGGCCCTTTGTTCTAAAAATTTCTCCTATTGTAAATAATGAAATGGCTATAAATCCGGCTACAGCAAATTTCATATAAGGTATAATTCTGGGATGAACGTATTTTTTCACATTACCGGTCTTGATTAAAATTATAAAAAATACAGAAAACCCCAAAAAAACTATTAATTTAAATATAATTTCTATATTAATCCTATGTTTTCTCATTGTCTTCATGGAAACTCCCTCCTTCTAAAAAAATACCACCTTAGTAAAACACAAAATGGAAAATATCAAATTAAACACAATAAAAAATAACTTTATTATAAATCTCTTCTTAAAACTTCCCGAAAGCATAAGCATATTTTTTATATCAGCCATAGGCCCTAATACCAAGAATCCCAATACAGAAACAATTGGAATCTGCCTTGCAAAACTTCTGGCAATAAAAGCATCCGAAGATGAACATAAAGACAGAACAAATCCTGCGGCCATCATAATTAATATGAATAATATTTCCTTATTTGTACTTTTAAAAAATATATCCTGGGGAATAAAAGTTTGGGAAATACTTGCAATCAATGCCCCTATAACCAAAAATCTTCCTGAATTTAAAAACTCTTCCCCTGCATGTCTGAATACTATAACAATTTTATCCCATATCCCGATTTTTGATACATCATAACCACTGCAGTATATACAGTTACAAGTGTAATTATCGAAACCGGTAAAAATTGTTTTTTCATCTTCTGGAAAAATCATAAATATAATTCCTGTAAGAATAGCAACTATTATACCTATTCCTATTCTTAAAGCAACTATTAATTTTTGACCTTGGAAAGCATAAATTGTGGAAGCTATAACTATTGGATTAACTATGGGAGCCGCCAATAAAAATGTTACTGCAGCATACATGGGAACTCCCTTTTTGATAAGACGGGTAGCTACCGGAACTATAGCACAATCACATACCGGAAACAATAACCCACCCAGCGAAGCTACAATAAAAGATAATATCTTACTTTTAGGAAAATATTTAATTATCATTTCTCTTGTGATAACAACCTGTATAATTGAAGATATGAACACTCCAATAAGCAAAAATGGAAAGGCCTCTATTAATATACTTGTAAATATTGTACTGATTATTTGAAGTTTGGAGATATCAAAAACTACTCCTTCAGATTTTATAAACCTCATAATAGTAAAACTTAAATATATCATTGCAAAAATCAGGAGTATAATTGATAATTTATCTCCCGGATTTTTCTTTTTATTTTTCTGTTTAAACCTACTATTTTTTATCCCTTCATATTCCGTAAAATCTTTAGGAGTACTGATATTTAATATCTTTCCATACTTATTTATTGCTCTGATCTCTTTCTTTAAATCCTTAAATTTGTGCAGCAATATTTTATCGGAATAATTCAATACTATTAAATCACTATATAAAATATTCGTTATCATATTCTGTCCTACAATACTCATAAGGGAATCAAAATTTCTGCAATCTATCACATTAACAATCGAATTAATGACACAATGCTTTCGTACTTGAAATTTGTCCAGTACATTTAATAAATCTCTTAAATCAGATATGCCGTTTTCTTCGATAATCATTCGATTAGGTAAAAATTCATTTAAAATTACCATTATATCTTTAATTCTTATCGATTCATCTTTTTTAAATTTTTTCAAAAGTACATTCTCATTATTTATGAACTCTTTATCTACTTCCTTTTCACCGGTCTCTCTCTGTATAACCGCCACCCGCTCATTAAGTTCCATAGAATTTTTCAAAACTTCATTAATTAAAGAAGTTTTACCCGAACCTAAAAATCCGGTAAAGATATCTATATAAGTAACCATAGGCCTCACCTGTTTATTTTAAACAGAAAATAATTCAAATAATTTATTTTCGTTAATATTTTTCCCGGTTATCGAAAGTTTGCCTATATAATTGGCAGAAGTAGTTCTTATCTGAATTTCCCCAGGAACATAATCAAATTGTAACCATTTGCCTCTTTCGCTTTGAAGTATTCCTTTACCTCTTACAATCATACCAAAACTATCAGCGTCATTTAACCGTTTCAACATATTTTTTAATTCTATTTTGCCAAAGATTTTAGCAGTTTCCATACTCCATGTTTTAAATATTTCATCGGCGTCATGGTCGTGATCATGATCGTGGTCATGGTCATGACCATGTTTTTCTTCATGATTACAATTTTCTCCATGTATATGTTCTATATGGCCTTCTCCCAATCCGATAATTTGCTTTCCAGTAAGCTGAGCCCAAGGAGTAGTCACAATATCGTATTTGAAATTTAAATTTCGTATGGATCTTATAACGGAGCTAATTTTCTCCTCATCAACCACATCTGTTCTGCTCAAAAGTATTGCCCTGGCATTTTTTATTTGATCTTCGAAAAATTCACCAAAATTATTTAAATACAAATCAAATTTTAAGACATCCACTATTGTTACAATCATATTAACTTCAACTAAATCCCTCAAGTTATTTTCCCTGCAAGCCCTAATCAATTCCGAAAGCTTTGCTACTCCCGAAGGTTCTACTATTATCCTTTGAGGACTAAACTTGTCTATTATTTCTCTTACGGATTCTCCAAAATCTCCGGCAAGGCTACAACAAATGCATCCGGAATTTATTTCTTTAATCTCTAATCCGGCTCTTTTAAGTAATGTTCCGTCTATACCAATTTCTCCAAATTCATTTTCTATAATCGCTATTTTTTCACTGTCTAATTTTTCCTTAAGAAGTTTTTTAATTAATGTAGTTTTTCCGGCTCCTAAAAAACCAGAAACAATATCAATTTTTACCTTCATTAACTCCATCCCCCTTTTTATCTCCCTTACATTCAGAACAGTATCCAAATATTTCAAGATGATGACCCATAATATCAAAATCAGTAGTATTCTCAATAAACTTTTCATAGTCACCCAAAGGGCAACCTTCAATAGGAATCATTTTTTTACATTTTAAGCATATAAGATAATGTTTATGCCCTACGGTTTTCAGTTCAAAAACCGCTTCATCACTATTCATAATATTTAATTTAACAACTATCCCCTTTGATTCAAAAACATTGAGTATTCTATATATAGTCGAAAAATTAATAGAATCGTCCATATTTTTGGCCCTAAAAAAAATTTCTTTTGAAGTAAGAGGATATTCCGTCTTTTTCAGTATATCCAATACGACATTTCTCTGTTTAGTATTTTTTATCTTAAAATAACTAAAAATTTCTTTATTTTCAAATTGCTTCAATCCGATCATCATCCTTTATAACTATAATATACAATATCATGATATCATAGAATAACTTCTTTGAAAAGTCAATTGATATGCAATCTCATATATTACTTTTTTAAAATAGCTAATTATTCGATTTTGTATGTTTTTTTAAAAAGATATATTTTAGAACGTCCTTATAAAAAATAACAATTATTAAAATTGCAATTCCAATTAACACTATTGTACCACCAGGTTTAAAATTTGCATAATAAGATATATATAATCCTGAAATAGTAGAAAAAACAGCAAAAATTATGGAAAGAATTACAGTCTGTTTATAGCTTTTAGTAATCTGCATAGCAGATGCCACCGGGAGTACTATAAGGGAAGATATAACTAATGTACCAACTGCTCTTGAGGATATAGAAATAGTAATGGCAGTAAGAAGAGTAAATACAAAATTTATTGACTTAACAGGAACTCCTGAAAATTTTGCAGATTCTTCATCAAAAGTCGTATAAAATAATTCCTTATATAATAATATAAAAACAAAAATAACCAAAAAACTTAACCCAATAACCATAAAAAGTTCAAAATCAGTAATAGCTACAATACTTCCAAAAAGAAAACTGTTAAGGCTGGCGGCATTCTTTACAAACCCCGATAAAATACCGGCAATTCCAACTCCCATAGATGTAATTACAGCTATTGATATTTCTGAATATCTGGGAAAAGACTTTCTTATTCTTTCCATTCCAAAAGCCGACATTATTGAAAAAATTACAGCCGATGCAATAGGATTAATTCCAAAAGCCAAGCCGGCAGTTACACCGGCCAAAGAAGAATGAGAAAGAGCATCGCCAATCATGGACATCCTTTTTAGAACCACTATTACTCCAATACAAGGTGTAATTACTGAAATCAAAATTCCGACAATAAAAGCTCTTTGCATAAAAGAATATTGAAAAATACTAATCAACTCAATCCCACCTTTTATCTTTAAAATCAATTAAACTCTGTCCGTATATTTCCTTTAAAATATCTTCCGTCATACCGTTTTTTAAATCCTGTTCGAGTAACCCATTTTTCCCTAAACAGATAATTCTATTTGCAATATGTGATATTTGAAAAATATCATGAGTGATCAGTATTATCGTCAACCCATGATTTTGATTTAAATCAGTAAGAAGAGAATACACCGTTTCTTCAGATTTAGCATCAATGCCTACAGTGGATTCATCCAAAAATAAAATTTCAGGATTGTTGATTAATGCTTTTGCAATAAATACCCTTTGAAGTTCTCCGCCGGATAAATTCCCTATAAGGGTTTTTCTATAACCCTCCATGCCTACTTTCTTCAATATCTGATATACCATTTCTTTATGGCATTTCTTGGGCCTTTTAAAAAGACCAATTTGAGAAAAAAGGTTAGCTTCAACAACTTCTTCAACAGTAGTCGGAAAACTACTGTTGAAGAAATTCAATTTCTGAGAAATATAGCTTATTTTGTTCCAGCTCTTTATATCCTCTATATTCTGTCCAAACATCCTTATGTTACCGCTCAAAGGAGCTAATATTTTTAGCATCAATTTCATAAGGGTACTTTTACCGGAACCATTAGCTCCGATTATTCCCAAAAAATCTCCTCTTTTTACCGAAAAACTTACGTCCTTTAATATAAACTTCTCCCCATACCCAAAGTTTAAGTTGTTTACTTCGATTATATTATCCATTACCATAATTTTCCTTTCACTGTAACGCCTTTTTAAGTACCTCCAAATTTTCTTTCATTACGGAAATATATTCTTTCCCCGCCTTTATATCATCATCTTCCAAACCTTCCAATGGGTTCAGGACTTCTGTCTGTGCCCCTACTTCCTGAGCTATGGTTTCAGCGACTTTAGGGCTTACCAGTTCTTCAAAAAATATATATTTTACATCATGTTCCTTTGCAAATTTTACTATCTCCGCCATTTTAGCCGGTGAAGGTTCGGCATCAGCAGTCAACCCCTCAATGGGAGTTTGCTTTAATCCGTAGGCATCGCACAAATATCCGAATGCCTGATGAGATACAATAATCTCTTTCTTCGTAAATGTAGCCACAGCGTCTTTATATTCTTGGTCCAACTCATCCAATTGTTTTACATATTCTTCATAATTTTTTTCATAATAATCCTTATTCGTTTCATCAGCTTTAACAAGTGCATCCTTTATAATTTCCATTTGTTTTTTGGCATTCATCGGATTGAGCCATACATGAGGATCATACTTTAAATTTTCATCCTCTTCATGTCCCTCTAATAGCTTTATATCTTTAGAAGTATCAACAATAACCAATTTATCATTATCCAAAGATCCGGATATTTTATCCAGCCATCCTTCCATTCCCGCACCGTTGCAAATAAGTAGATCCGCTTTTTCAAGGTTTGCAATATCTTTAGGAGTCGGTTCCCAGTCATGGGGTTCTACCCCTGAAGGGACTAAATTCACCAAATTTATTTTATCTCCTCCTACTTTCTTTGTTAAATCATACATTGCATAAAAGCTTGCATAGACCGAAAGTTTTTTGTTCCCATTATTATCATTTGTATTTTGTGTAACTTCACCTGTCTTTCCTTTGTCATCTTGTTTGCCGCAACCTGAAAACAACATCAAACCCATCACTATTGCCATTATTAAGCACAAAATTTTAATATTAAACTTTTTCATTGCACATCAGACCTCCTTAATTTTAAATACAAATGCG
The DNA here is from genome assembly GCF_900095615.1 of Sporanaerobacter sp. PP17-6a. Lineage (NCBI taxonomy): Bacteria > Bacillati > Bacillota > Tissierellia > Tissierellales > Sporanaerobacteraceae > Sporanaerobacter > Sporanaerobacter sp. PP17-6a. The sequence continues at coordinate 6,273 of NZ_FMIF01000010.1, forward strand.
TCCCATTTGCATTTAGATTACTTATATAATATACATCAGAAGCCAAAAATATGCAATACAGTTTATAAATAAAATTTTAGAATACAAACTCCCCTTCTATTGTTTTCTTCAATTTATCTAATTCTTCTTTATTTTTTATTCTGTCTTCTAAAGAAAGACGATTTTTTATAATCCTTTGCACTTTAGTAGGTTTTTGGGTAAATATAGTAATATTATCTCCAAGGATTGCTGCTTCTTCAATATCATGAGTTACAATGATACATGTTTTATCTCTCGATTTTTTTAAATTCAAAAAAAATTTTGTAACAACTTCTTTAGTATTGATATCTAAAGATTTAAAAGGTTCATCCATTATAAGTATCTCCGAAGGATATATGAAAGCCCTTAATATACTGATTCTTTGTTTCATTCCTCCGCTTAAACTATTCGGATAATAGTCTTTATAATATTCCAATCCTACTAAATTTAAATATTTATTTATAATCTCCCTCCTGTTTTTTTTATCAATTTTTCCTCTTATAACAAAATCTATATTATCATAAACACTTTTCCATGGAATAAGCCTATCTTCCTGAAAAACAAATCCAATATTTTCATTTTCAAATCCAATCACTTCACCTTTATCAGCAGGAAGCATGCCGGATATGATATTAAGCAAAGTGGTTTTGCCACAACCGGACGGACCTAATATACATGTAGTCATATTCTTTTCAAACTTAATGCTTACATCATCTAATACTTTTAAATCTCCATAACTTTTATGTATATTGCTAACCTCATATCCCACATTATCACTTCCATTTATTATTTCCGATTAATTTTCCCAAAAAGCTTAATACATAATCAAAAACATTTATAATCACTAATATAATTATAATCCACGCAAACACTCCCGGCGTATTGAGGTACATTTTTTGAAGCTGCAAGCTACTGCCTATGCCGTATTTAGGTTGGCCTAATACTTCTCCTCCTATTACCATCTTTAAACTGAGCCCCAATGTAGAAGTTAATACAGAATTAATATTAAAAAAAATGCTTGGAACATATATCTCTCTGACCATTGTAATTGTATCCACCTTATACAGCTTTGACATCTCAACTATTTTAAAATCTATATTTGATATGCCCTTTAGAACACTTTCATACAATATTGGAAATACCATAATAAATCCTACAAATACAGGTGCCGCTTCATTGGTAAGCCATATAAGTGCCAATATAATAATAGCCATAGTTGGTACTGATTTTAAAAATTTTAATACAGGACTCATTATATAATATACAGCTTTAAATATATAAGATAAAATACCCAATATTATTGCCGATATTAAAGAAATTAAGAAGCTTGCAAGGCTTCTTAATAATGTAGATTTTACGGTATTGATGAAATATTCCTCTTTCACTATATCTGTTAAACTAATAAAAGTATTTTTAATAGAAGGAATTATCACTTCATTATTTACATATTTTGACGCGATTATCCAAACAAGCAGAATAGATAATCCCGAAATAATAAAATATTTCCTATCTTTCAAAATACAACCCTTCATCAGGTAATTTTCCTCCTATAGTTTTAGGTTCAAAATTCATTAATACTTCATAATATTTTTCATATGCATCTTTACAATCTTTTGTTTCAGTAAACCTAATATTAAGTTTTTCTTTTGCATTAACTATTGCATTTTTTTCAACACTTATTCCCAATTCTTTTGCATAATCTCCCAATTGTCCTAAGTTTCCCATTGCCCAATCCGAACTCTCTTTATATTTTTCTAAAAATTTACTCACAAATTCCGGATCGTCTTTTATTAAATCTTCTTTAATTATTAAACTTGATTGAGGATATCCTTCATCAATCCCTGTTAAGTTTGCCCATTCCTTGTTTAAATCAAAAATTACTTTTGCATTCTCTTTCTTTGTAAGTATTGTAGTAGCTAAAGGTTCCGGCAAAACCGCTAAATTTGTTTTCCCGCTAAGAAAGGCCGGTCCTAATTCCGTAGCCGCATTTAAGTAAGTGATAGTTACATCTTTATCCGGATCTATACCATTTTCAGATAAAACATATCTTAAAACTATATCCGGAGTTAAGCCTTTTCCAATAGAATATATCTCTTTTCCCTTTAAATCTTCAAAAGAATTTATTTCTTCAGTACTTATCATATACAAGGAACCCCATGTAGACGTTCCGGCTAATCTATAAGCCATACCCTTATTAAAAGCCTGAGCCGCTAAGTTGGAAGGAACTATGGCTATATCTGGTTCCCCTTTTAAAATACTTGATACAAGTACATCGGGAGCTTTCAAAAGCTCATAATTTATAGTTACATTTTTATCTACAGCTGGATTCTCTTTATCAAGCTTTGCAGCCGTTAAAGCCGGAAGACCATCAGGAAAACTGAATTTCAGGGTTTTAGGCTGCTCCTGCTCTTCTTTAGGGGCTGTTGAAACTTCATCCCCTGCATTTTTATTGCTGCATCCGGAAACTATTGATAATATTAAAACTAAACTTAAAATTAACAAAAAGAATTTCTTTTTCATTACCAAAATCACCTCTTAGAAATTTTTGATATAAAATACCCTATAACAAATTACTCATAAATATTATACCATCTATTTTTATATATAAATCATTTTTTATGTTATTATTGAAAATAATTCTCATTTTCATAACACAAGGGTAACACAAGGGGACGGTTCTTCTGTGCTATTTCCATCCCGCAGTTATGTGTATATATACAACAAGGGGATAAGTCAGAACCACTGAAGATGGTATTTTCTGCTTTTCCCCTTGTTCCTTATTTTCTTCTCGGATTTGCAACTTCTATATTTATTTTATTTCCTCTTATTTTCTTTTTTTGTAATCTGGTGAGTATTTCATCTTTTAATTCTTCAGGTACTTCGACAAAGGTGAATTTATCGTACACGTCAATTTTACCTATCAATCTTCCCGAAATACCCGTTTCTTCAGTTATTGCTCCGATAATATGTCTTGGGCTTACATTTTTCTTCTTCCCAACATTTATATATAACCTTACCATCTTTGAAGAGTCTACTTTAAATTTCTTTTCATTTATCTCATCATCTTTTTGTTGCTTATCTTCCCCTATATAAAGCTTCAGTATTGCAGAAGCAATATCTACGGAATCATATTCATCTTGTAACAGAGAGTCAACTATCTTTTTATAGTAGGATAATTCATCCTTCTCCATTATCTTCTTGATTTTTTCTATAAGGATATTTGTTCTTACTTCCTTAACATCAGTTAAAGTGGGAATTTCTTGACGAGTAATTTTAGTTTTAGTATACTTTTGAATATCTTTTAACCTGTATATATCCCTTCCCACTGCAAAACTAAATGCTTTTCCGGATTTTCCGGCCCTTGCTGTTCTTCCTATTCTATGAACATAATATTCTTCATCATGGGGAATATCATAATTAAATACAATATCTATATCATCTACATCTATACCCCTCGCCGCTACATCTGTTGCCACGAGGATATCAATATTTCCGCTCCTAAACTTACCCATAACCTTGTCTCTTTGAGTCTGCTTTAAATCCCCGTGAAGTCCGTCTACAAAATATCCTCTACCTTGAAGTTCCATAACTAAATCGTCTACACCTTTTTTTGTATTGCAAAAAACCAAAGAAAGCTTTGGATTATATATATCTATAAGCCTTGATAATACTTCTGTTTTCATATTCTGCTTTAATTCAAAATAATATTGTTCAACTTCAGGAACAGTGAGTTCCTTGTGCACTACCTTTATGAATTTAGGATCTTTCTGAAATTGCTTAGCAAATTTCATTATTTCATTGGACATAGTTGCGGAAAAAAATACGGTTTGCCTCTCTTTCGGCATCTTACCTAATATAAGTTCAATATCATCTCTAAACCCCATATCGAACATCTCGTCTGCTTCATCTAAAACCACCATTTTTATATTTTCAACTTTCAATGTATGTCTATTTAAGTGGTCTATAACTCTCCCGGGTGTACCAACTACTACTTGAACTCCTTTTTTCAAACTTTTAATTTGTCTTTCTATAGGTTGCCCACCATATACAGGGAGAACATAAAAATCTTTTTTATATTTAGCAAGTTTTTTAATCTCTTCTGCTACTTGTATGGAAAGCTCTCTTGTAGGACACAAGACAATTGCTTGAAGTATTTTATTCTTTCCGTTGTACATTTCAATAATAGGTATTCCAAAAGCTGATGTCTTCCCGGTTCCCGTTTGAGCCTGACCTATCACATCTTTCCCCTCTAAAATATATGGTATTGCTTGGGATTGAATAAGAGATGCCTCCTCAAATCCCATATCAGATACTGACTTTATTATTTCTTCTGACAAATTTAAATCTTCGAATTTCATTTTCCTCATGTATAATTACAACTTCCTTCCTTGTTTATTCACTTAGTATAGTATAACTTTATTATTTCAGTAACACAAGAAAAATATTATAAATTCGTCTTACCCCTAAAATAATTAACTTATAGTTAACATAATTTTAAACGGGACTTAACATAAACAGATTAATATTATAATTGATAAAAATAAAAAAACACTTTCTAACATAACACAGGTAAACAAATAACCTACCTCCACTAAAAATATTATTAAAATAGATAGGGACAAATCATCCCTATCTATTTTAATAAGTTTTCTACCTACGGTTTTCCCTGTAAAATCAATGGCTCTTTCTTGTATTAATCTGCATTAACTTTTTCACTGCCATCGGCAATTCTTTTGAGTTCCGATAAGTATACAAATTCTATCCCTCTATTTTTCATTTCCTTAGACATTTTATTTATGATATTTACCGTTACTTTTCCTCCCTGACCGCCTATATGTCCTATGCCAACAGCATAGCCTTTACTTTTAGCAATATCTTCTAATTTATCCATTGCCTTTGTTATCTCTTTTTCGGATTTTGAATTATCCAAAAATATATCCCTTTCAAAGTACATTACGTTTAATTTCTCCGATATATTTTTTGCAACGGTAATAGTTCCTGTTTTACTATCTAAAAAAAACAAATTATTTTCCTGGGCTACCTTCAATACTTCAGCCATGATTCTTTCGTCTTTAATAGATTTGGAACCCATATGGTTATTTATTCCTTTTGCCCATTTGATTTCATCAAGACCTTCATTAACCACATTTCTTATCTCTTCGTTTGTCATAGAAGAAGTAATAGGTTTAGGTCCAAGCCATTTTTTGTTTCCGGTTTCCGATTCCATTGGAAGATGAAGAATTACTTCGAATCCGGCATTGTGAAAAAGTTCCGCATCCTCCTTGGAACATTCCAAAAACGGCATTACTGCTACAGTAACAGGAATATCCAACTTTAAAAGTTCATCTGTTCCGTCTCCGTGTTCTCCCAAGTCATCTATTACTAAGGCTATGTACGACTTTTTATTTGCATAAGTCGAAACTGCCTTATATTTAAAAATAAATTTTGGAATAAGAACTGACATTATAATTGCTATCACCATTATATATAGGACCTTCTTTTTAATATATAACATTAAAATAACCTCCTTATTATTATCAATAGTAAATTATATTAATGATAATTGAGATTATATGAAAATTTTTACAAACTATAAGAAAACCAAATATATAATGTAAACAATTAATATTTATTTAATAGGCAAGAATAGTAATTATCAAATCCTGAAAAAGTTGACATTACAAGACTTTTCCCATTATAATAAATATATAATATTGTATAAATGAGAGGAATCAAAAAAATGAGTGAACAAATTACCATGATCGCAAAGAAGTCTAAAATGTTAATTTCTGTTTTACTTATCGCTATTTTTATCATTGCCATTACAGCAGGGTGTAAAAAACAGCCTCTTACCGCTAAAGAAGCTGTTGGCCAACTGATTCAGAGCATTACTTATAAAGATAATAAGATTACCTTTACTGTTCCGGCAAATTATCCCGACACTACACAGTGGAATATCCTTGTTGCCGGCAGATTGGAGGAAGACGGCTTCGGTATGAGCGTTCATCTGTTCAGTGAGGAAAATGAAAACAAGTCTTGGGTTGGCGGACAGACTTATTCCATTGAAATAAAAAGTGGCTATACCGAGCTTCTCATGTCTGTTTCTCTACCTGATGAGGACGGTAACACCATTGAACGCAGCATCGATCTCTTAAATGTTGACGACATAGCTTGTTCAAAATAAAAAAGGACACTTCATTTAAGGTTACTTTCCATAAGGATGTATTATGTTTTTAAGATTTGCCGTAGGGTACGTTTGTTGTATCCTGCGGCTTTTCTCTTGTCCTAAGCTCCGCCCATAAAGTTAAAAGTCTCTCCTGCCGGTTCGATTTTATCAAATCTTTATTTTTTTTCGCTTGAATATTTTTCTTACAAGAAATATAATAAATAAAAAGATTATCCATTTTAGATGAAACTATGATGGAGTATATAAGCATAAAAAGGTGACGGCCAAATGAGGCCTTACCGTACGGATAGCGATTTATCATTGTGCACCGCGTCAAGGAATCTGGAAGAAGGAGGAGGAGTATGGCACGAACCAAACGGATTAAACCGGAAACGCTGTTTTTCCCTAAAAAGCTCATGGAAAAGCTGGACTCCGTCAGGCATTACCCGCTGACGCTTGTGGAGGCTCCCTCCGGCTTTGGAAAAACCACGGCTCTACGTCATTTTTTTGATGCCCAGGTATCGGACGCTGCGCAAGTCCTCTGGTACACATTTCCTGCAGAACACCCTAACACTTCATGGAAAGCTTTCTGCGGGCTGGTAAACACGTTTGACCCGGGCACCGCAGAACGGCTGACAGCGACAGGACCGCCAGATGAAGATACTATACCAGAACTTCATGGAATTTTCCGAGAGCTAAACTGCCCGGAAGAAACCTATCTTGTACTGGACGACTTCGCTACATGGAAATTGCCAAACCACGGCGAATTCCTGGCAGCGCTCTCAGTCCATGGCGGCAAAGGTTTGCACGTGGTCGTCGCCTCACAGCCTCTACCGGAAGAAGCGCAAAATGTCCTTCTTCCAAACAACCGTTTCCTCCTGTTGCAGGAATCCGTCCTTACCTTTTCCCGCAGGGACATCGACGCCTACTACCGTGAAGCTGGCATTTCCCTCACCGGCATGCAGCTTGAGGAAGTGGAGAAAGTCACAGAGGGTTGGATCATGGCGCTGTACCTGCAACTGCTATCCTTTATCGAAAGCGGACGGTTTGAGGAAGGCGGTATGCGAAACCTAATCCATAAAGCACTATGGAACCAACTGCCGAAACAGGAGCGGAAGCTCCTGCTGGCCATATCCATTTTTCCATGCTTCTCTCTAGTACAGGCCACAGTCATGTCTGGCATGAGTGCAGTCCAAACAGAGCGGTTCTTGCGGGAAAAGCGAGTGTTCATCCACTTTGACAGAGAAGCTCGCCGGTTTTATCTGCATCCTTTGTTTCAGAGCTTCCTTTCGGAACAATTCACGCTGCTGCCGGAAGCAAAGCAAAAAGCAATCTATCTTGCTGGGGGATATCTGGCGGAGCAAGCCGGCGATCGGGTGAACACCATCCGCTTCTACTATCTCTCCGGCGCATGGGAACACCTGCTCTCCCTGCCACTGACCAGCTATGAGATTGCAGATGTGGCGGATGAAAACACAAAGCCCATGATTCTGGACATCATGGAACATACTCCTTTTGAAATGAAACGGAAATATCCGGCTGCCATGGTACCGCTGGCCTTTACTTTGTTCTTACTGCATGAAAACCAAAGGCTCCTTGCTTTCAAAGAGGAAATCCAGCAGGTTATCGTTCAAAGTGACCTTCCTCAAACTCAAAAGGACGCGTTGGCCGGTGAAATGGAGCTTCTGCTATCCTTCCTTGAATACAACCGTATCGACGCTATGAACAAGCGGCACCGCAAAGCGCTGGAGCTTCTGAACGGCTCCGCCACTTTGATTAACATCAAAAGCACATGGACTTTCGGTTCACCGTCGGTGTTGTATATGCTTTACCGGGAAAGCGGCAAACTTAGCGAAGAACTTACACAGATGGACGAGTGCATGCCGATTTACTACACCCTGACCGGTGGACACGGCAGCGGTGCTGAAATCATCATGCGGGCGGAAGCACATTTGATGCAGGGCAATCCGGATGAAGCGGAAATATTATGCCACAAGGCCATGTTCACCGCTGACAGCAAGCGCCAAAATAGCATTTACCAATGTGGCCTGTTCCTATTGGCTCGCATTGCCATCCTACGGGGGGGACGAAGTTATGTTGCAAAACGCCATGTTGTCGTTGGAGGAACGTTCCCGCCAAAACACAGAGGATTTATGCCACTATACGCTGGACCTGGCTCGAGGCTATCTGGCCTTGCTACTGGGACGGAAAGACAAGCTTCCCTTTTGGATTTCAGAAGGTGATATTAACGACAAGCGTCTGGTCATCATGACTCAGCCTTTTGCCCACATAATTTATGGTCGTATCCTGCTGGAACGCGGGGAGTATCAAAAACTGCTGGGCGTGAGTGAATTTGGGATGGAACTATCATCCATCTTCCCCAATTTGCTGCCGCAGATCTACATAAATCTGTATATGGCGCAAGCCCTCGATGCGCTTGAAAAACGTCATCAGGCTCTTGCTCGCTTAAGCGATGCATTGGCTACGGCTCTTCCCGACGGTGTCTATCTGCCCTTTGCAGAAAATTACGGAGGAATCAGAAAATTGTTACCCTATGCCGGCTGCAATGACGAGATGCGAAAAAAAATCACAGTTCTGGCCCGGACTTTGGAGGACGGATTGATCGAATTAGGTCGAAAATCATCCCCTCTATCTCCCCGCGAGCAGGAGGTTCTCTTGTTATTGCGGGAAGGACTGACAAATCCAATGATTGCCGAAAGGTTGAGGGTATCCCTTTCCACGGTAAAAGCGGCGGTCAGTAGTATTCTTTCCAAAAAAGGCGTATCTTCCCGCGAGATGCTCAAGGGCAGGAAAACAAAAAAATAAATGGCCACCGGCCAATATAAAAAATTTATTCCGCACCCTACAATAAAACTGTAGGGTGAATTTTTATGCCCAAACAAAGCAAGGCACAGAAAAACAATAGAAAGGAGGTTTTTATTGTAAAAAACTAACGGCAAGCAAAATTATATCCCTGTTGCTGGCAATACACTTGATATTAGCCTAAACCGCACAATTACTCTTTTTCATTGCCATGTTGCCTGTTAAAATGCTGTTATTTTCGGATTTGAATTTGTTCTCTTCTACCATTATCGCATTAGTAATAAATGGTATAGTACACAACAACCTGGGAGATGCTTACGGGAACAAAAAAATAGGTAAAGAAAGGGAAAAAGCAGATTCAGAATACAACTGTATAATGGCTGCATATGCCGCCGTTCAAAATGACATTTGCTTGATAAATTTTCACTCTAAGGTGGCGAGAAATAATAACTAATTCGGGAAAAAATATCCCAAAATAAAAGGAGGATTTGAATCATGAAAGAAAATAACGATGGAAGAATTGAGCTTATCAATGAGACAATTATTTAAAATATCGAGTCCAGCAACAGCGTTCTTTACTTGGCAGAAAACCAGAAGCCATTCAGGAGTTTATGCAAAAAGAGCAAGAAAATATGAATTTATCACTTAAAAAAATGCAGGAGAATCTTAGAGGAGATGTTACTTACTTTGGATCAGTCTCAGTCAACTTTATTGTATGTCGAGGACATGTTACTGCCACAGTCACATTTGGAGATAATAATGAATGGGAATTTTCATCTGATTTCTGGGGCGGAGGTGCAGGCAGCTCAACCGGGGCAGGAATTAGTGTTTGGGGAGATGGGTTCATCGCTCCACAACAAAATGAAAAAATGTCTTTTGAACTATCAACGGCAGGATTTACCGCTGGCGAAATACAAATGTTTTGGTGGCGTCCAAACGGACCTATTATAGGCAGTATTTTAGCCGTTGGTGCAAGTATTGGCATAGCAGGAGGTGGAGGCGAAGGTTATTGGAAAAAGAAATAGTATCTCTGTTAAGAAAGTCAAGCCACATATAAAGGGTTGGGATCTTGTGCCAAAAAACAGCAAAATTCTGTCGGTATGCCTTCTGCCTGTCGAAGTCAGTTCATACTGTACCGGTATATCAAGCTAATCATTGAGCCTGACACGACATGGGCCTATGTGCTGAACAACGCCGACTAGTATATATACTAAGAAAACAAAGTAATATAGACACACAGTGCAGAACGTCCACAGGTTTTGACCTGTGGACGCTCCTTTGCCAGACGCTACAACAAATCATCAATCTTACTCATAAAAAGCAAATCCTCCAGTAAAGATTATTTACAATTCTTTCATAATCATTTTACTGTAATGCAAAATAATTTTGATTCTCGTAAACATCTTTACTGGAGGACTGCCAAAATCAGTATCCTTTTTTGCTTAAAGTTCTACTCCTTGATATCAATAGGTTGCTAATAAGATGGTAACCTATCTTCCGAATCCTCTGCCATTATTTCTTTGTTGTTTTCTTTTTCTTCTACATTCGGGACATCTTTGGGGTTCATTCTCAAAACCTTTTTCCTTATAAAATGTTTGCTCTCCTTCTGTAAATATAAATTCTTTTCCACAATCTTTACATACTAAAGTTTTATCTGCCATTTCACCATTCCTCCTTTTACCTGGATTTAAGATTTAAAACCTAATCTACAAACAAATTCCTAATATGAGGAATGATGTGTAATGGTTTTAATCTTATATATAATAACACTTTAATCATATCATTTTTATTATTCATATACAATATATAGAATATAAATTTTTTATATCTTTTTCTCAATATACAATATACTGTTTTAATTTACTTTTGACTTATATAAATGTAAAATTAAGTTGAATTGGATAGTTTGGAGGAAAACGTTAAAATTATGTTTTCATTGAAATATAGATTAATATAATTGTATAAGGAGGAAAATATAAATGAAACCTGTAATTGACCACATTCATATAACCGTTTCTGATTTTGAACGGGCAGAAAAATTTTATGATCTTTTAATGCCTTTATTGGGATTTGATTTAAAAAATAAAGAAAAAGATGATATCCCTGATCATGAATACAAAATTATAGAATATCATCATAATAATTTTTCCTTTGGCATTGTAAATCCACGATCCCCATATGTTAATGAGAAAATAAGCAGAAGAAAACCTGGTTCTCTCCACCATGTCGCATTTTATGTGGACACTCCTTCTGATGTTAATATACTATATGAACAAATAAAGGAAATTGGAGCCACCATTGTACACAAACCTCAATTTTATCCCGAATATTGTAAGGATTATTATAGTTTCTTTTTTAAAGATTCGGAAGGAATAGAACTTGAGATTGTAAATTTTGGAAGAACAAATTATTTCGTTTAATTTTATATTTCTATACGTGACATCAATTCATAGGTATATCTATAATTTTGTTATACATTTTATTATATTTTATTGAGTTGATATTTAACGTTAATTCCTCCCCTGTTCCATTAAATCTTAATGTTCTTGTATATGTTATCATACTTTCCTTATCATTTAAAATCTTCTTCTCATGTTTCCCCGAAATAGTTCCCTGAAGTTTCAAATCCTTATCATCAGCAGTCAAGTTCACCTTTGAAAGAGCCACATTTTCTTCTGTAGTAATATTGATATATGTTTCTCCGTCCTTTTCATATACTTTATTAATTTCAACTTTCTGGCCATTTATTTCAACAGATTGTGACTTTTCATTTCTTTCAAGTTTTACTGATTCAGAAGCATCATAATCTGCTTCAAAGCTAACAAGTTTTATCTGTAATTCTTTCAAATTCTTAGGAAGAGCATCGTATTCAAAGCTGAATTTCATTCCTTTTATATCAGTAGTCATTTCTGATCCTTGAATAGATACTTCTTTCCCATTAGCATATATTTTAATATCCAAATTATATGGTCTGATTCTTTCCCCTGTTATTTGATCTGCAGCCAATTCTATAATATTTTGAATCTTACCTTTTACAACTGTAGTAGTAGGAGATGCCGTAATAGACTGAAATCTTATAGTGGCATTATCTACTTTGACCTTTTCATTTAAATGCTTTTTTAATGTATAACCCATAGCCTTATTTCTATCCAAGACAAATGAGATTTCTCCCTTTTCATTTTCTCCCGATTTTTCTATTTCAAATTCCCATTTTAATCTCTTTTCAAAAAAATGAGGGGTACTAAAGGATGCTATCCACTTAACTTCGTTATTCTCCTTATCTATTTCTCCTTGAGCCGATTCCGTCATATATTCTCCTGCAATTCCGCTTATGTTGCTATTATCAACATTCAGGAATTCTAAAACATTGCCGCCCCTTATAGTGTAAAAAATCAAAAGCTGGTTTTCATCTAACATTACACCATCTAATGTGACTGCCGTTCCGTCCTCAAATGTATAACTCTTGCCTATTATCTGTCCTTTTCCCAGCTCATTTAGTTGACTTAATGTTCCGTTCATAATTCCTTCATATCCCACCAATTTTTTCCCATAGAATGCTAAAGTGTCAATGTTACTTCCTAAAATAATTGCTGCAACAATTATCGCCGCCCATTTTATTTTAAATTTTTTAGAATACTTCAAATGAGGAGGAGTATTATTTAAGGCAGATCTAAGTTTTAATTCCAATTCTTCCGGCACATTTATCATTTCCATCTCTATTCTTTTTTTTTCAAAGAATCTATCTAAATCATTCATTCATCTCCACCTCCACCATTCTTTTTAAATTTTTAATCCCGGCATTTATTCTTGATTTCACAGTTCCTATAGGAATTTTCAATATCTTGGCTATGGCCTTATAGTCCATGTCTAAAAAATATCTCATTTTTATGACTTCTTGATGTTTTCGACTAAGATGAGACATGCATTTTTCAATAATCATTTCTTCTTCCACATCTTTATCTTCAAAAACACTTTCCTTCTCAAATTCACTTTCTCTATTTATTAATATTGTTTTTCCTTTTATTTTTAAATATCTTTTACAGCAATTTACCAAAATAGTTTTACTCCAACTATAAAAGGAATCTTCTTTTTTTAATCTATGTATATTTTGATATAAAATCAAAATCATATCCTGCATAATGTCTAAAGCATCTTCTTCATTTTTTACATATATATACGCAAGTCTATAATATTCTGCTTTTCTGTCCATAATCAATTGAACTAATGCGTCTTTATCTCCATGCTGTGCTTTTTTTACCAATTCTGCCAAGTCCATATTTTCACTTCCTCTCAATATATAAGAGTACAAAAATAATGAAAAAGTTCATTTAAATTTAATTTCTCCATTATATTTTTTAATATCTTTTAAAATTTTACTGCTCTTAAAATATATAAATGTAATGACAATATTTTCAGCTATTTAATCTTGCTCAAAACATATAAAACATGATATAAATAGAATAACTTATTATAAATGGAGGCAATTAGATGGATATTATAAGTAAATTCAACAATCAGGAATTAATATTTATATGGTATCTTTTAATAATAAACATAATCTCATTTTTTACATTCGGAATTGATAAATCAAAATCAGAAAAAGACAAATGGAGAATAAAAGAATCTACCATGATAATTTTATCCGTTTTTGGGGGTTCCTCCGGAGGCATTATAGGAATGATAATATTTAAGCATAAGACAAACAAAAAGAAATTTTATATAGGTATCCCTATTATATTTTTAATCAACAAAATCGTGGAATTATTTATATTCGGATGTATAAAATAAATGAAGGGGTTTTTCAACCTCTTCATTCAATTACATCATCCAATGCTGCTTTCGTAACTTTTTTCAAGTCTTCCACTTTCAGCTCGATTTGAACCCCTATTTTTCCTCCGCTGACTAAAATATTTTCTAAACTTTCTGCGGTGGAATTTATAAAGGTAGGATAAAGTTTTTTCATTCCAATAGGAGAACAACCGCCTCTAATATATCCTGTATACTTTTTAATGTCTTTAACGTGAATCATATCTATCTTTTTTTCACCACATACTTTCGCTGCTTTTTTTAGATCCAATTCTTTTTCTACGGGAATTACAAATATAAATATATTGTTATCCCTTCCCTTGGTGACTAAAGTTTTATAAACCAATGAAGGATCTTTATTTGACTTCTTGGCAACTGACAGTCCGTCAATCTTTCCATCTTTCGTTTCATAAGTAATAACATTATACAAAATATCGTTGGAATCAAGAATTCGCATGGCATTTGTTTTTATGTTGGACATATTTTCACCTACTCCTGAAATGTCTCTATTTTAGTTTTAACCCCTTTAGAGCATCTGCCAGTTCAGTATTAATAGGTTCTTTCTTACTATTTTTCTGTTCTCTTAAATAATTGGCTACTTCTTTTTTGGAAACTGTATTCTTCTCATTTTTTCTTCTATTATCAAAAGCAGAAAGTTTCTCTCTGTATCCACAGCCGCATACAAATATTTGATTGTCTCCTTCTTCCTGTAGTTCCATTTTCTTATGACAGTTAGGACATCTCGCATTTGTTATTCTTGAAACATTTTTTCTGTATCCGCAATCTCTGTCCTGGCAAATAAGCATCCTTCCCTTTTTCCCCTTTACTTCCAACATGAATTTTCCGCACTGGGGACATTTAATGCGAGTCATATTATCATGTTTAAATGTTTCGCTGCTGTTTTTTATATCACTAACGATTGATTTGGAATAATCTTTCATTTCTTTTACAAAACCATTGTCATCTATTTTCCCTTTAGAGATTGCCTCCAATTTTTGTTCCCACTGGGCTGTTAGCGCAGGGGATTTTAAATCATCCGGAACTAATCCTAAAAGTTGTTTTCCCTTTGAAGTAATGAAAATTTCTTTACCCTTTTTTTCTATAAGAAAGGTATTAAATAATTTTTCAATAATATCCGCTCTTGTAGCTACTGTCCCGATACCTCCCGTTTCTCCTATTATTTTAATTAAATCCTTACTTTCCCCTGCCATATATTTGGCCGGATTTTCCATAGCAGAAAGTAAAGTCCCTTCATTAAAAGGTGACGGAGGTTTAGTCTGCCCTTTAGTTTGTACGATAGAAGATATTTTTAATACATCTCCTTTATTAATCCGAGGAAGGATCTGCTGAGGAATATCTTCATTGGAATCATCTTCTTCATAATTATTAGAATAGACTTCTTTCCATCCTTGAGCTATAACCCTTTTACCCTTAGCTATAAAATTCTCTTCCCCTATTTTTGCTCTAATTGTAGTTTGCTCATATTCAAAGGGAGGATACAGTACCGATAAAAATCTTTTGACTACCAAATCATATATTTTCTTTTCTTTTTCATTTAACTCACTTAAGATTACCTTCTGTTCTGTGGGGATTATAGCATGATGATCTGAAACTTTACTGTTATCCACAAAGTTCTTATTGGGGTTAATGGGATTTTTTAAGGCTTTCGCTGCCGATTGTTTATATATTCCTACCCCGCAAGCCTCTATTCTCTCCTTTAAAGTATCAACTATGTCCGTAGTAATATACTTAGAATCCGTTCTGGGATAGGTAAGTATTTTATGATTTTCATAAAGCCTCTGCATTATCCCCAAGGTCTCTTTTGCAGAATATCCGAAAATCCTGTTTGCATCTCTTTGTAATTCCGTCAAATCATATAATTTAGGAGAAAAAGACTTTTTATTTGCCTTTTCTACATCTGCAACTATTCCATCTTTTCCTCTAATATTTGATATTATTTCATCACATCTCTTTTTATCAAATATCCTCATATCCTTCGTTTTACTATCCTGCCATATTAATTTTATATTCTTTGCTAAAGCTGCAATCCCATAAAAATCTTGTGATTTAAATTTTTTTATTTCTTCCTCTCTCTTTGCTACCATAGCCAAAGTAGGAGTCTGAACTCTCCCGCAAGAAAGTTGGGCGTTGTATTTACATGTTAAGGCACGAGTTGCGTTGATGCCTACAATCCAGTCAGATTCAGCTCTTGCAACAGCCGCTCTATAAAGATTTTCATATTCCCTTCCGTCTCTGAGTTTATCAAACCCTTCTTTTATTGCTTTGTCCGTAACGGAAGAAATCCAAAGTCTTTTTAGGGGTTTATGACTATGAACCTTTTCTATAATCCATCTTGCCACAAGTTCTCCTTCCCTTCCCGCATCTGTGGCAATTATAATTTGAGAAACATCTTTTCTGTTCATCTGTTCCTTTACAATATGAAATTGCTTACTGCTCTGTTTGATAACTACTAATTTCATCTGAGAAGGGAGTATCGGAAGGTCATCGATTCTCCACGTCTTATATCTTTCTTCATATTGTTCCGGATCGGCCAAAGTAACTAAATGTCCCAAAGCCCAAGTTACAATATATTTATTTCCTTCCAAATATCCGTTCCCTTTCCTGTTACATTTTAAGACTCTTCCAATATCTCTCCCCACCGACGGTTTTTCAGCTAAAACCAAAATTTTATCCATAAAAACATTCCTCTCATATTAAATAAAAACATCCTGATATCACTATAGGATGTTTTCTTATTATCTTTTATTTTAAATAAATTATATCTCTATAATAAAGAAAAATCAAATTACAGAGTTTTCTTTATTATTTCCGGTGTAAAAGTAATTTTATTCGAAATATATTCCTTGAAATTTATTGTCTTCTGCATTATAATTAATGTAAAGTAGTAAAAATGGGGAATTAGCTCAGCTGGTCAGAGTGCTACGCTCACATCGTAGAGGTCGTTGGTTCGAGCCCAATATTCCCCACTCTTTTATTTTGGGGGTATAGCGCAGTTGGGAGCGCGTCTGCTTCGCATGTAGAAGGCCAGGGGTTCGAATCCCCTTATCTCCACTAATCCATCAGACTGAAAGGGACAAACAGTTTGTCTTTGTCGGTCTGATTTTTTATGTTATACTAATTTAGAAACGAGTAATAATAACAAACAAATAAATAAACAAGAATTTGAAGTACATATTATCTATATAACAGGAGGCGAATAAATATTGCTTGTATTAGTAAAACTCAGCAACGAATATCGTACTCATTTAAATGAAATGATGGATGAATGGTTCTTGGCAAAGGAAAAGATTGTACCTTATTCAATTAGACGAATAGACTATAAAGATTTTGAAAAATATCTTCAAGGCTTTGAAGAGGAAGAACATGGTGTTCCCGGCTTTGTTCCCGCTACAACTTTTTTTGGGTTAGATACGGAGCGAAATATATTTATAGGTGCCGTGAATATTCGTCATCATCTTAATGAGTCGCTTCTTCTAAATGGAGGTCACATTGGAGATGGCGTCAGACCATCCGAAAGACGAAAAGGATATGCTACAAAGATGATTGCATTAGCATTGGATGAATGTAGAAAATTAGGAATTGATAGAGTACTAATGGTTTGTGATAAAAGCAATATTGGCTCTGCTAAAAGCATCATAAACAACGGCGGTGTTTTGGAGAATGAAATTGAAATTGATGGCAATGTTGAACAGCGATACTGGATATCTCTTATATAAATGCATGGGTTCTCAGTGTATGGATGTAGTAGAATAACACCACTTTTCAATCCTTGTATTATTTGTATATGTATAGATAAAAATATTTATTTATAGGGAAGGATGAATACTTATGGGCGATATGTTAAAGTTTGCAAATGAGCAAGAATATAATTTATACAATTATGCAACAGAATTCCTGTTTTTATCTGAATTTTTAATCTGGTTGTTTACATCAAGCAGATGGGCAAGAAAGAGTAAAAAGCATCCCCCTTTTGACTTAACAATGTGGATCTTGATTGCTGGCTGGTGCGGCAGTATTCTGATTTCTTATTATTTCCGAAGCAAGGATGTCAGTGAAGAAATTCGAAATAAGCTTATGCCTCACTGTTTCTATTATATTGGAATTGTATTTTTAATTGGAGGAACATTATTTAGAGATTTATCAGTGTGGACACTAAAAAGAGCATTTACTTTGAATGTACAGACAGACAAAGAACAGCAGCTTATTCAAATCGGTCCCTATCGTATTATCAGAAACCCTGCATATACCGGAAGTATCATAAGCTTGTTAGGTATATCTTTTTGTTTAAGGAGTGTTTATTCACCTTTGATAGTTTTAGCTTTATGTCTGTTGTGTTATGGGATACGAATAAGAAAAGAAGAAACTGAGTTAGCAAATCATTTTGGAAAAGAATTTCAGGAGTATGCAGAAAGAACGTGGAGGCTGTTTCCTCTTATTTATTAGTCGTAACTATTTCAATTTAATTTTTTATAATAAAAAGTTAAATTGAACAAACGATACATATGTTTCACCAAAATAAGTCAATTACAATTGTAATTGACTTATTTTGTATGCCCGACATTGGACGATAAAAGTCCGTTATAGGGCCTGGCAGTCGCAATCAAAAGAAGGTGTAAAAGTAATTTTCTTTTTACTTACATAAATTTTACACATTCTTTATAATAATGTGATATTAGATCTTAGATTTCATTGATATTATTTACTTGATTACCAGTAAGATTCAATATAAAAAAGGAAGGGATGAAAAATAAGAATGAAAAATCAAAAATCAAAAACTACATCCATTTTAGCGAAAGTACTAATTTGTGTTATGGTGCTCGGCATTGCACAAACTGTCTTGGCAGCTACCGTTCATTACAATGACGGCAGTACCGTAGGTAGCAGCGCCGAATGGCAGGCATGGACTGAGGAATGGAAGAGCGTAGCCGTGGACTTCACGAAAGTCTCCCTCACCCCAGGCACTAATGAAACCGAGCTCAACTTTGCTTGGTACAGCAAGGACGATGGCAAACCAGCCACTCCTGTGGTTCATTTTGGAACCAGTAAAACCGATCTGCAGTCTTTCACCGGGACTTCATCTACCGTAGATACCAGCCTTACCAACAAAGTGGCATATGTCTATAACCACGTGGTCATTACCGGACTTAAGGAAAACACCACTTACTATTACACTGTTGAAAAAAATGGCGTTCAGACTGATCCTGCGACCTATAAGACCGGCAGCTTCTCCACCGTACGTATGCTGTACGTAGGTGATCCCCAGATCGGCGCTTCTAAAGGCCAGCCTCAGGGCAGCGACAAACTGGTGGCCGACAGCGGCGTAGCCAACACCGCTGCTCGAAACGACAGCTTTGGCTGGAACAGAACACTAGAAATTGCCACCGTTCAGAACCCGGACCTTAACTTTATGATTTCCGCCGGTGATCAGGTCAACAAGACAGGAAACCCAAAGGAAGAGGAATACGCAGGCTATCTGTATCCTGAGGTACTTTCTGGTTTACCTGTGGCCACTACCATTGGCAACCACGATTCCTTGAATCCCGACTATACTTATCACTTCAATAACCCCAACGCCACGAACTACGGCGTCACCCAAGCCGGCGGCGATTACTATTATTCTTATGGCGACGGCCTGTTCATCGTTTTAAATACCAACAACTATAACGGTGCCGAACATGAAAAAGCCATTGCCGAGGCTGTGTCCTCAGATCCCGACGCTACTTGGAGAGTGGTAACTATCCATCAGGATATATATGGCTCCGGCTATGACCATTCTGACACCGACGGCATGATTCTCCGTACCCAACTTACTCCCATCTTCGACAAATATGACATCGATGTGGTGCTCCAAGGTCACGACCATACCTACAGCAGGTCCAAGCTACTCTACAGTGACGGCCTCACCCACGACAATTACTCTATGCCTTTGAATGCAGAAGGCACCGACTACGACTGGGATCATGCTCAGAACACGGCCACTGGCGAACTCTACACCTTATGGCCTGAAAAGGACAACGCTGAGCAGGCTGCTTCCAAGAAAAAATTTGTGGACGGCAGCAAGTGCTACACAATCGAGACCACCGCAGGCAACACGGTCATCGATCCCAAGGGAACCTTGTATATGACTGCCAACTCCGCCTCCGGTTCCAAGTTTTATGAACTGATTTCCTCCCAGCAAGACTTCATCGCTGCCAGGAGCCAAAACTGGCTGCCCAGTTACTCCGTTATCACCATGACCGGCGACAGTTTTTCTATCGACACATATCAGATTCTTGATACCGACAAGACGGAAAAGATTGACAGTACCTTCACCATTCAGAAAACCGGCACTACCACATCTTCTGACACCGCTCTTACCCGTGCTGAAGCCGTCACCCGCCTTTACAACACAGCCGGCGCTCCTGACGTATCTGCAGCGGCTTCCTTCACCGATGTATCATCAGACACTTCATATACCAAAGCTGTGACCTGGGCCAAATCCAATAACATCTTGAAAGGCGTGGCTTCTGGCGTCTTTGCACCCGACCAGAAACTCACCCGTGCGCAACTTGCTACTATATTATACCGCTATGCGCAGGCAAAGGGCATCTCTACATCTGTATCTGGCACGAAGTTTTCTTCCAGTTCCGATGCAGCCTCCGTTCCCGCTTGGGCTAAAACAGCTCTCCAGTTCTCTATGGATGCCAGGCTATTAAATGGCTCTACTATAAACGCAAATGGAGACGTTACCGCCACTGCCATGGACTTTGCCCTAACCAAGTTGGGCGAGCAATAATTTTCTTTTGTACCAATAAGGAAAAAAAGTTTCTCTAAAGGTGGACTCGTCTGCGGAGAAACATCTTATTTTCAGACGGCTGGGCAGCCTTTGCCACCCAGCCGTCTAGTATTCTTTCACAGAAAGCGAGGAGATGCACATGGAACGCAAAAATATCAAACGTTTTGGACTGCGATGGGGACTGCCTGTTCTGCTGGCACTGGTTCTGATTCTGCTGGTGGTCCGACTTAATCAGGTAGAAAAAACGGAGATAATTTCCCGGGCTGGCCAGACATTTGAAACCGGTGTGGTCACGGAAATTCTTGAGGACAATATGCAGGAGGATGGCACCCGGGTTGGTCAGCAGACGGTGGTAGTTCGGATGACCAGCGGCGTGAAAAAAGGTCAGCTGCTTAAAACTACCAGTTCCGCCGGCTATCTTTTCGGCACCGCCTGTAAAGTCGGTATGAAAGTGGTGGTAATGCAGAGTGTGGCGGGAAACGCTTCCGTTACCAGTATCTATTCCCAGGACCGTAGCGTCGTTCTCTATGCCTTCGCGGCATTGTATCTGCTGGCCCTGTGTTTGGTGGGCGGAAAGCAGGGAATTCGGGGGGCGCTGGCGCTTGTGTTTACCTTTGTCAGCATCGCTTTTATATATCTGCCGTTGGTTTACCAGGGAGTTTCTCCATTCTGGACCGCTGTGCTCATTTGCGCGTTGGCCGCGACAGTGACGCTGTACCTCATCAGCGGGCCTACTAGGAAAACTCTGGTCGCCACTCTGGGCACACTAGCGGGTATCATCGCGGCTGGAGTTTTCGCCACGCTGTTCTCAGCTGCCTCCGGCGTTACCGGCTGGAACGTATCGGATATTGAGAATCTGCTTACACTCTGGGAAACCAATGAGATTCAGGTTGGCGGGCTACTGTTCTCCGGTCTGCTCATTTCTTCCTTGGGTGCGGTGATAGACATCGCGGTGTCCATTGGCAGCGCTATGTACGAGCTGTGCGTCCAAAACCCGAATATCGGACGGCAAGAGCTGTTCCACGCTGGTATGCGGATCGGCCGGGACATGATGGGTACCGACAGCAACACTCTGATTCTGGCTTTCGCCGGCAGCAGCATCTCCATGTTGGTGCTGGATTACGCTTACGATCTACCCTGGTTGCAGATTATAAACTCCAATAATATCGGCATTGCCGTGATGCAGGGTTTATCCGGCAGTTTCGGCATCATTTTAAGCGTACCTGCCACCGTGCTGCTGGCGTCATACATCTATACGGGAAAAAGAAAGGCAGGAAATGCCAAGGGAGATTAGAGACACGGTATCTTTTTTACCCAGTTAGCCCAAAGACAGGGCGAAAGAACTTACCCCTGGTGATTCGAACTCAACAAAATATTTTGTTTAAAGAAGCCGATTCTGAAGAGTTGGCTTCTTTTGATTTATATAGTAAAATAGTAAACATAAGGTGATTGGTTTGTAAAGGGGTAAGCATACTGCTTTTATAATAAGTGGAGATGCTAATTACATTCATGTTTTAGATATTTTGAATACCATAGCAAATCAGTTGTTATAGCTGGTGTAATATAATCAAATTGTTTTAAATGATACTTTTTTAAGAAATGTTTGCGATAATGATACAATAACAATCCCACGTAAATTAAGAGTTTAGGCGGGTTTTCTTCTGCCTTTTTGTGATGCCCGTTTTTACTGATTTTCTTTTTTGCTGCCCTTTCTATCTTCCTGCACAGGAATTTTGTGGATAATACTTTGTGATATATTTCAAGGACAGCTTTCTTTCCTTCAATCCAAATGTCAACATACTTAACCCCTTTAAGATTTGCTGAGATACAAAGCGACATACATTAAGCCGTACAAAAGAAGCAAGGGGCTTACGTCTCTGGAAACAATAAAAGACCGTTTTTATTACAGCCTGAACCCGAAAAAATGCGTGGTGGTTTTCTACGACGTATTGCAAGCGGAATCGAAAAAACTGGCATCTGAAAAAAAGTTCTTTATACACTGTACCGAGCCATACAAAGGAAAAATATGGGGGCGTGAATGGGGTCATGCAAAAAAATTTTTTATATTTGTATTGATCATTATGACAAGATTAACCGTTAATCTATATGAAAGGAGTCAAAGCAGTGCGAGATGAAGAATTAATTAAGCAAATAAAGCGTGGACATACCGAATATGCAAATGAACTGATTAAACGCCATTATTCATCCATTCTGCGATATTGTGCATGGCATTGTTCTGACCCTCAACGAGCCGAAGATTTGACCCAAGAAACTTTTTTGCGCGTGTTCCGTGATTTCAGTCAATATGATGACAGAGGTAAATTCCGAGCCTACCTATATATGATTGCCTATCATCTTTGTATTGATGAATCGCGAAAGCCAAAATTTTACTCACTGGATGATGATATAGGCGATTCCAGAGATTATTTTTCTGAAATTGAGAATGTTGAGGAAATAAACAGTTTATTAAAGCGACTATCTCCTCCACAACGTGAGGCCATTATTCTTAGGTTTGCAGAACAACTGAGCTTTCGAGAAATATCTCAGATAACAGGAATACCTATACGGACAATTCAAAGCAGGGTGAGATTAGCTTTGGCAATTATGAGAAAGGAGAAACCATGAATAAAAAAGAAATTAGAAATGCTCTTGGGAAAGGGCCTGCTCCTAAACGATTATTGGAAACACAGCAATTGTGCATGGCAATTCTTAATGAGCAACAAATAGATGCCCCAGAGGAACGAACAGGCTTTTGGATTTTTTTAAGTGATATTTTTCGCCATGTCGGTTTACGGCTTTGTGGGATGCAGATATTGGTTCTAATCGCTGTATGCACCAGTGTTCTATCTGTTCCCAACGTACCCAGTGCTATTCCTCTTTTTACGCCTTTGTTTATTTTAGCCTGTATTCCATCATTATTTCAAAATCAGACTTATGGCATGTGTGAAATAGAAGCCGCAACAAGAGCCTCCGGTGCACAAATTGTTCTGGCAAAACTTGTTTTAGCCGGGGCTACGGATTTGGTATGTTTGTCCATTATCTTAGCACTGGCAGATGTGGAAATGAATTTTTCTGCAAATATATTGCAATTGGTACTGTATGCTGTCGTTCCACTTTTAGGATGTATGGTAACTACACTTTGGTCTATCCGAAAGTGTAAACGGAATGCACTGCAAATCAGTATTATAGTGTGTTTAGGTACAAGCATATTTGCCGGTTGCTTAGCTCATTGGACACCTAGATTGTACGAATTATCCGCGCTTGGACTGTGGATGGTCACTTTTATTGTATTTACTTGTTTTTTTGTCAGAGAAGTTTATCTTCTGATTAAAATTAGAAAGGATGGAAAAATGTATGGAACTATCGCTTGACCGATTGACAAAACAATTTGGCCCTAAAATTGCTGTTGACTGTATCACCGCCAGCTTATCTCCGGGAGTTTATGGGTTGTTGGGAGCGAATGGAGCGGGTAAAACCACTCTGATGCGTATGCTATGCGGGATACTGGAGCCTTCATCCGGTGAAACCCTATTTAATGGGCAGAACATTATAGATATGGGACCTCGGTATCGAAATATTCTCGGCTATTTGCCGCAGGATTTTGGTTATTATCCAGATTATACGGCACATGAATTTCTGATGTATATTGCAGCACTGAAAGGTATACAACGTCGAACAGCCAGTAAGCGCTCAGAAGAATTGTTAAACATTGCAGATTTGAACAACGTATCTGGAAAGAAAGTTAAAACATTTTCAGGTGGAATGCGCCAGCGTCTTGGGATTGCACAGGCTCTCTTAAATAATCCTAAAGTATTGGTTCTGGATGAACCAACTGCTGGACTTGACCCCAAAGAACGTGTTCGTTTTCGTAATTTGATTGCCGACTTTGCCAGCGATAGAATTGTTCTGCTGTCCACGCATATCGTATCGGACATTGAAGCAATTGCAGATAAGGTGTTTCTCATGAAAAAGGGAATTTTTTTGCTCCAAGGCACTATCTCGGAGTTGGTTCAAAAAGCTGATGGAAAGGTTTGGGAATTGACGGTTTCTGCACAGGAAGCAAGAAAATGGGAAAAAACTGTTACTGTTGCAAATCTGCGACATAACAAAGAACAGGTCGTTCTTCGAATTATATCCGCAACACAGCCAGCGCCGGATGCTGTGCCTTGTGAAGCTACTTTAGAGGACTTGTACCTGTACTATTTTCCAACCGAGGAAGGAGCGAAATAAAGATGGAATTATTTCTATTAGAGCATAAAAAGCTGTGGCGGAAAAAAAGCGTGAAAATTTGTGTTTTGCTCTGCTTTTTATACATTGTTGTTTTTGGAAGTGTGTTATCTTATCAGTGGTTTAATTTTGGAAGTTCTAATGATTATACAAGTTCATTTGGCAACAATTTTGACGGTTATTCAAATATCCGCAGCAAGCAGACATATGCAGATCAGTGGCGCCACCCTCTTACAGATGAAACATTGCAGCAGATGGTAAGAGATTATCAGAAAAGATCCAAGCCAGACCAGGAAAATAATGAAACGACTGACTGGAAGACACTGAATACCTGGATTGATACCTTGTGGCCTGAATTAGAAAAGACGGATAACCCTCATCTGATGATTGACTATGTTGACCCAGATAAACTCACTGACTTCTATAAACGCAGGCAACAGGCAGTCGATGGGTTTTTAGAGCTAAATGGACAGACGGGCGAAGAAAAAAATTATTTTTTGAATATGGATTCCAAAACGCCAGCACCTTTTAATTATGATTGGGTGGAAGGCTGGTCAACGGTAGTTGCCAATTCTGTGAGTGATATCGGTATGGTAATGGCTTTGTTTATAGCGATTGCCTTATCACCTATGTTTTCCGGCGAATGGCATAATAACACAAAATCACTTATTGCTACAACCAGAAACGGATGGCAACAAACAGCTTTGGCAAAAATCGGCACAGGCGTTTCATTTACATTGGAGTTGTTTACATTAATTGCCGTGGGAACAATCGGTGCGCAGCTTTTGTTTTTGGGTACTCGAGGTTGGAATATGCCAATACAGTTTATTAAATTATGGGCTACTGCTCCTATGAATATGTTACAGGCAGAAATCTATGAGTATGCATATGTTTTGCTGGCATCTCTTGGATTTACCGGAATCACACTACTTCTCTCGACGCTGTTGAAAAGCAATTTTTCCTCGTTACTGGCAAGTTTAGCAGTGGTATATGTTCCAATGGCAATCGCTCAGTTTATCCCGTTGTGGGCGCAAAAGTTGCTCGATTTACTTCCTTTTGTAGGAAGTTCTACCGATATATTCCGCACAAACGCATATCACCTGTTTGGAAAAATAGTATGGTCGCCCTACTTGCTGATAATCGTCCCTGTATGTATAGGTCTGCTGTGTATTCCCATTACTATCAATCGTTGGTCACAGAGAATGAAGGTATGACGAAAGACAAAGTCCTTGGCATAATAAAAAAGTAACATTTACTTAAATAACTAAGACGGAAATGGTATAATAAGAAAATGAAGAACAATATAGTTTTTAATATTTTGTAAAAACAAATCTCTATTTAATTTATGATGATTTCTGTCTTTCAAATTAATTGATGATATTGAACAGGCGGACAAAGAATGTGGTAGTTTCGGATGTAATTTAGATTAGGAGGTGTATCTTATGACACGAAAAATTACGGTATTTTTAGTGAGTTTAGTGCTGTTAGTGAGTTTTACCGTCCCCGCGTTTTCAAGTACGGATTTCGGTGATATTTTATATCATTGGGGGATACCTTTCATTGTAGAAATGAAAAATCTTGGCATTGTGAGAGGCTATGAGGGCGGCAATTTTTATCCGGATAATACTATAACTCGGGCAGAATTTTCGGTGTTGCTGTCAAGACTAATTAAAATTCCGGCGTCATATGAGCCTGCAAGCAAATTCTATGATGTTGGCGGTAGAGATTGGTTTAATCGTGAAGTGGTATTTTTAGCAGACAATGACATATTAAATGACGAACCAGAAGGTTTTGGAATGAAACCGATGTTTAGACCGAATGACAACATAACTCGTGAAGATATGGCGATTATTCTTAATAGATTTGGCAATAAGTATATTCTCCAATGGGGCAATGCCGTTGGAACCGATGTTAATGTATATAACGATGTTGGGGATATTTCTCCTTACGCATTGGAAAGTGTGCAAAAGGTTATTGATAATGAGTTGATGACAGGTTATGGTTGTGTTGCTGATGGCGATTTTATGTGGAAACCTAAAAAAGAAGTAACTCGTGCAGAAGCAACGAAAGTTATTGCAGAACTATACCATAAATTGAATGCTATTTCTAATTATACAATCGAAATTCCCGATGAAATAAGGGACATTGTAACTACAAAAACTTATGTTGACAGCTGGAATGGCAGTGGCGAAGCCATAATATCTGTTTATCATAAAGGGACCAATGAGAAAAACCACGAAATGGGATTTGTTTTCGATATTGTAAGACATAAGCATAACGAGCTTGATAAAATTACTGATATAGCAGAAAATATCGGTGGTATAACGCCTTTCTCTTACGATGATAATTATTACTATTCCTTGGAAATTCCAACTGACGTGCAATTTGATATAAATGTGCTCTTCGGCAAGTAAAATACCTACATCCATTTCGTCAGTATCAGACAGTGAAAAAGTCCTCCATGAAGAGGACTCTTTTTTATTGACCTGAATGGCCAAGTCCCCGGTACCGCTAAACATGTGTCGCGAGTCGAACCGACACTTATTTTTTCTTTTTCTATTCAGCTTTTTAGACTATAATATTTATTTTGGAAGGTACGAAACCATCTGATGTCACATGCAAACACAAAGACAACCTGTTTTGTATGCCCATTCTAAAGTCTGCATTTAAAACGAATTAAGTATAAATTACAGTATACTATCAATAATTCAAATAAAAATCAATAATATTGTCTACGAGACTTTCACGCTGCTGTTGGTTATGAAAATCAATTCCAATTTCTTTCTTAAGTAATGTACTGCGTAAAAACAATGACTGAAGCGTCAAAAGCATAAAATATGTCCTTTGTTTTACCTCCTGATCATCTATATCATCGGAGATGGCTTGCCGTACCAACGGCAGATAGGCCGCTAATGTTTGAGAAGTATTATCATTTTGATTAATAGTGGTTAAATCGGTAATGATGGAAATTCGCGATATGTTTTCATGAGTCTCAAGAAATGAGCAGGTATATTTCACCATTATACGCAACTTTTCTTCCGGAGTCATTTTCGGAAGATTCTTATAAACATCTCCAGTTTTCTTGATTATATCACTGATTATTTTCTGAACACACTGTGCAATAAGATTTTCTTTTGTTTGGAAGTGATAATTTACCAACCCAGCTCCTATCCCAACCCGATTGCATATATCACGAACAGTAATTTCATCAATATTACTTCCTTTTTCATTGATCAACTCTATAGTGGCTTTAATAATATCTTCCTTCACGTTTTTTCTCATAACTATCATCCTCTATCATCTTATTATTAAGTGGCCAAATCGAGCTATAACTGACTTTACAAGCATCGCTATGGCCAAAGTAATCAAAGCCGTTTGAGGATTATCCAATTTAGGAACATTCCACCTGAATAGCTGTACCATAAAGGCTAATATGGCAATTATTCCAAAGATATATCCCAAAACTGACAATGGATGAGCTGGAGCTGATGCAATGAACTTGCCTACACTCAACGTACATAATAGCATCCCGATAATTCCAAGTACAATTGTCGCCGACCTTGCTCCCTGTATAAATAGAATCCTTTTCCCGGATAGTCCAATAAAAACTAAAATTGTTATTATTGCTATTTCAAAAACAAGAATAGAAGAATTTTTCATAAATCAAAACCTCTCTTTCAATAATTGAATTTTGTTTTGAACGCTATTCAATTATATCTTGTTTACATTATATTGTCAATATCGTTCCGTAACAATCAGCTAACTTTTTACATCTAACTTAAATAAATGATATAAACATTTTATCAAAAGGAACAATTGATTTGTATTAATTAACTCCCTTTTATATTTATATGATATTATAAATATAAAAGGGAGTTAATTAAATGGAGGTAATAATATATGTCGGAGAGAGAAATATGGGATGCGTATGGTTCAAATGGAAACAAATTAGGTTATGATTTATACAGGGATGAAAGCTCCTTAATTCCAGAAGGAGTGTATCATATTGTTGCCGAAGTATATACGATTACGCGGGATAAGGAGGTTTTAGTAACGCAGAGACATCCTGACAAACCGTGGCCTTTAAAGTGGGAAATAACAGGCGGTTCAGTCTTGAAAGGCGAAACCCCTATAAAGGGAGCTTTGCGTGAATTAAAAGAGGAAACCGGCATTCTTACTCAGGAATCCGATTTGCGGTTCGTTTATTCTTACCTTATGAAAGGGATTCCGGCAATTTATTACTGTTACATGATTGTTATAAACAAAAATAATACGGAAATCAAACTACAACGTGGTGAAACGATTGATTACCGTTATATTGCATATGATAAGTTCAAAGAGTTTATTCAAACAGAAAAATTTGTGGATACGATAAGAGATCGCTTTAACATTCATGCGGGATTGTTTGACAATATCGTTTCTTCAATCTGAAAGAGACTGTTAGCTTATATATTTAAGCATAATTCAAAATTGATTAATTAATCTTTTTTGTCTAACTCTTCAAGCTCAAGATAATAAAAAAATTTAAACCCCTGTAATTTAAGTTTTTCCTCTAATTATGATATACTTAACACTGACTATTTATAAACTGTTTACAAGATCAAATTTCAAGGGAGGAATACTATGATTGTAATGGTAACAAAAGATAATTTAGTACAGGCAGCTACGATACACTCTGTGTCTTGGCAAGACTCCCATAAGGCATTTTGTTCCGAAGAATTTATTGCATTACATAATGTTGAGCATCAAATTAAATATATCCAAAATGAAATGAATCAGGGAAAAATTTTTTATATGTTTATTACTTCAAAACCTGTTGGAATTGTTTCCGTATGCGATAATTTGATTGAAAATCTATATATTTTGCCTGAAGAACAACATAAAGGGTATGGTACAAAACTTCTAATTTTTGTAATTGCAAAATGCGATGTCCCTACTTTATGGATTTTAAGTAATAATGAAAAAGCATATAATTTATATTCAAAACATGGGTTTATATTGACTGGAAATGAAAATAAACTCTCGGATACAGTCAAAGAAGTTGAAATGAAAAAAATAAGATGAATATGTGATATATCTATCTTAATCAAACATTGGAACTGAATATCACTAAGTAATTAGGAGAACATAAATAAATGGATGAAAAAATCAAAAATGTAATATATAATTTACAGCGAAACAACATGGCCGGATACTTTGTAAGGAATAAAAATGAATTGATTGACTTGCTTACCACATTGATCAATCCTGGCAATACAGTTGGCTGCGGCGACTCCGTTACATTAGAATCAACCGGCGCATTCGATTTCTTAAGAAATGGAAATTATGTCTTTTATGATAAGCATCGTCCTAACTTAACAGCAGAAGAAAAACGGAAAATCTATTTAAGTAACTTTTCTGCGGATATCTTTATAACTGGTACAAATGCTGTTACCGCTGACGGCAAATTATTTAACATTGATGGAAACGGAAGCCGAGTTGCACCTATATTATACGGGCCGAAACAGGTTATAGTTGTAGTAGGAATTAACAAACTGGTAAATACAGTGGAAGATGCAATTTTACGAACAAGACAGATTGCAGCCCCATTGGATGCTAAACGCCTTGGGAAAAAAACACCCTGTACTTCTCTTGGCAGATGTATAGATTGTAGACATAAGCAAAGAATTTGTAACGATTTTGTTTTGATTACCGGACAATTTGTCAAAAATAGAATTAAAGTAATTATAATAAATGAACCCTTTGGTTTTTAATTGCGGGAATATTTTTTAATTCTGACTTGGCAAAAAAATAAATCAAGTAATTAATCTATAATAGTAGATAGCCCTATTTTTTAGCATTGGTTAAAAAAATAGGGTTATCTTTTTGGATTACATCATATCTGCGGTATAAAACAGACTAAAAACTGAGCAAAATATTTATAGCAACCTTTTTCAGTCACTTACGTGTAATAATATGAAAGGCACAAAGGCGGTGAGGTTTTGGATGAGTATTCTTTAATTCTATCAGCACAGAATGGTGAAAAAGAGGCATTTCAAAGTCTCATCACCTTCTACTATCCATATGTTTCAAAATTTCTTTTAAAAATGTGTAATAACACAGTGCTGAGTGAGGACTTGACACAAGACACATTTTTAAAATTAGTACAGGGAATAGATAAATTCGATATTTACGGAAAGGCATCCTTCTCAACTTGGGTGATAACAATTGCCAAAAACTGTTATCTTGACCATTTGAGGCGAAACAAACAAGAGATGATAAGCATAGAAGAACAGGATATGGCATCTCAATTCAATCTACAAGACGTTGTGCTTAACCATTTACAGGCAGATGAAATACTAAAAGCTCTGGAAAGTTTACCCCCTGAACAGGCCACTGCCATCAGGTTGAAATATATAGAACAACAAACGCTTGAAGAAATTGCCCAGAGGTTTTCCTGTAAACCGAAAACAGTGAAAAGCCGCATCCACAATGGCATGGTTAAACTTAGAAAAATGCTGAAAGGAGATTTCTATCATGGATAAAAACATAAATAAGCTGCTTTGCGTGCTTGACAATGAAATCGACAGAAAATGCTTTGAAATCAAACAAAGGAAGAGGAACAAAATATTACAATCAGTATTTATTATCACTTGTGTTTTATTCATTATCGTACCTATGATGTTTGTTTTTTTCGGAATCAGCCTTTGGACGTTTTGCGTCCCGGCAATACTTTTCTTTACTATTTGTTTTTGCCTTCTATCACCTATTGTATTTAGCAATAAATCGGGAGGGTCAGAATTATGAATCGTTTTGATATTTTTGCTGAAAAATTCAATTTTAAAAGGGCAGTTATCATCTATCTGATTGCTGCGATTCTTACCGGAATCTTATCGGCCGGTTTTTTAGCCTATACATTTCGTGATAAGATCACTTTTGTATATAAGTATCACCGCATCAATGAGAAAGCAAATGATAATAAAATCGGGTTTGAAAACTTGGAACCTGAATTAATCAATCTGGCTAATTCGTCATCGGATATTGTAGATATTCTTATTTTAAATAGGCAAAATCAAATACTGTTCAGTGCAAAGAATTCGAATTTATCAAAAAATGGAATCTTAGACTTAGCAGAAATTTCAGGTAAAAAAAGTCATTTTCTTGCTGATCAGAAAAATTCCAATGTGTATTTCCGATTGATGAAAGGCGATAAACTTAAATTTTCGATGGCTATGCTTGGAATTGAAAACGAAGTAGAACAGGAATATGAGGACTACTATTTCTACGAAAAGAATTATAATGTCAAAAAAGTATATTTGCTTTCTTATATTACTGATAAATTGAGCGGAGACAAAGTTTATTTTATCAGCGATATTCGACCCATTGTAAATGGTGAATTCTATGTAAAAATCGTAGCTGTTCTTGCAATATTGTTTTTCATGCTCTATTGGGTCTTGTTAGCTTTTTGGGTTTACGCTCAGGCACTCAAATCGAAGCTTAACTCAGCTATGTGGGGAATCATTACTCTGTTTACTAATTTGGCCGGATTGTTCGTTTTTCTCATATACAGGCAAGGACACCAAACCTGTTATAAATGCGGTGCCCTGCAAAATAAATCAAACTTATATTGTACCTTCTGCGGTACAAGACTTGGTTTTGTTTGTAAGAAATGCAATACGATCGTAAGTGAAAAAGATAACTATTGCAAAAATTGCGGCAGTGTACTAAAGGGAGAGCGGAAACAGAATGAATAGACGAAAAATATGGTTCGTAATAGTACCAATCATTTTGTTTGTAATGCTGGCAATATGCCTTAAGGCAGAAATTGTTACTCGTTTTGAAGGGTGGGCTTATGAAGAAGCATCGGAAAATATGTCATCTGCTTTAACTCTGGTGATGAAAGGCATTACACACTTAGGCGATCCGGCCGTTATCATTATATTTTGCCTTACATTATTTATCAGATCGAAAACAAGAAAAAACATAGCCCTACCTGTTTCAATAGCAGTAATGTCTTCTGCTGTGCTCAATATTACACTAAAACATATTTTTGCAAGAAGCCGTCCAAATATTTTACAATTAATAAGCGAAACAGGTTACAGTTTTCCCAGCGGTCATGCAATGAACAATGCTTCCCTTTATGTCATGTTGATTTTGCTGATTTGGAAGTATGACGAAAGTACTTCCCTGAAGATAATCCTCTCCTCAATTTGTATTATTCTTACAGTCCTGATTGGATGGAGTCGAATTTATTTAGGTGTACATTATGCAAGTGATATTTTGGGTGGTTGGCTGTTTGGATTTGCATTATCAACGTTTGTTTATTTCCTATGGAATAATAAGTTATCCAGATAAGAGCATAAAATACAGCTTATCTAAGAAGGAAGGAAATTAGAATATGCAGAAATGGATTATTAACTTTATGAATCAGTTCGGATACTTTGGCGTTGCACTACTCATTGCAATTGAAAATATATTTCCTCCAATCCCTTCCGAACTGATTTTGATTTTCGGTGGTTTTATGACCACATACACCAGTATGAATATCTGGATGGTATCATTGTTTGCTACCTTTGGTTCTGTGGCCGGTGCAATTATTCTCTATGCTATTGGGCAGCTGCTGTCCATAGAAAAAATGGAGTATATCATTGGAAAATGGGGATATATTTTTGGACTTAAAAAGGAAGATGTGAAACGAGCAGAAAACTGGTTTGTTCGACGTGGTGCTTCTGCCATTTTTTTCTGTAGATTCATTCCTATTGTCCGAAGTCTTATCTCCGTTCCTGCAGGAATGTCACGTATGCATAAAGGTACATTTCTTCTATACACTGCTATCGGTACCGCTATTTGGAATGTGGTCTTAGTATGCCTCGGTGCTTTTGCCGGAGCTGAATGGGAACGCATTAATAAATACATGAATGTCTATTCCTATATAGCGTTTGCTGCTATGGTAATCATCGGAATTATTTTTACTGTTTGGCTTTTAAAGAAAAGAAATTTTAACAGTAAATCAAACAATCAAGGAAAGTAGAACAACTTAAGGTAAACAATAAAAATAAGAATTAAATTTTCTACCAAAATATCAAACAGATTTCTTAAGTGGTAAAAAATAACCCGCTATGCACAACATGAGCCTGGCTGGCAGACATTTATTCTTAATTCATTTTTCTTGATGCAGTTCCTCGACCATTCTATACCCCACTCCTACTTCCGTTAGAATATATTTAGGCTCCGCGGGGTTTTCCTCCAACTTTCTACGAATATTTGCCATGTTGACGCGAAGCGTATGACTATCATTGGTATATAAGCCCCATACCTCTCTCATGATATAATCATGAGTAAGCACTTTCCCTGCGTTTTTTGACAGCAATGACAGTATTTTATACTCAACGGGTGTCAAATGAACCCTTCTCCCGGAAAGAGAAACCCTTCGCTTGCTGTAATCAATTTCAAGCTCTCCAATAGTTATCTTTTCCATGCCATTAGATTCTCCTCCAGTACTTTTAGGGCTGTGCCGTATTGCTGTCCGTATTCGGGCAAGCAGTTCTGAAGTCCCGAAAGGTTTGACAATATAATCGTCTGCGCCCAAATCAAGAGCTTCCACTTTTTCACGTTCGTATCCGCGGGCCGAAACCACCACAATAGGTGTTTTGGACCATTGACGTATATTCCTCAACACCTCAATACCATCTATATCAGGCAGTCCCAGATCCAGCAGTATGACGTCTGGAGAGTAAGAAGCAGCCATAGATATTCCTTCTTTTCCCGTACTCACTTTTGTAACTTGATAACCATTAGCATTTAAAATTGCTGAGATAAAATTGCATATAGTGTCCTCGTCTTCAATGATAAGAATCAGAGGCTTTATATCCATGTTTATTCACTTCCTTTCAGCGGGAGGCTGAATCGAAATACTGAACCGCCTTCTTTTCTATTTTCAGCTTCCATTCTGCCGTTATGGGCTTTTATAATAGTCATGCATATAGACAGTCCGATCCCCATTCCCCTGGAAGAGTCGGGACTTTTATTTCCATTGGGAATATAATTCGTAAAGAGATAAGGAAAATCCTCCTCCGCTATCCCCTTTCCATGGTCCAGCACTTCAAACTGAGCCCATTCGCCGTCTTTTTTTAGATAAACTTCAACAGGAGAAGTGTTAGGGGAATATTTGATGGCATTCTCAAGCAAATTAATCAGCACCTGAACGATCAAAGTTCCATCCATGGGAACCTCCAGCAGTTCATCAGGTACGCTAACCGTAATGGTACGTTGAGGAAATCTTTTTTTGATACGACCAACTGCCTCTGCAACAACTTCTTCTGCCGCTTCCAGACTTTTCGTAACCTTTGACGCACTTTCATTGATTCGGGTTATGGAAAGAAGATTCTCTACCATACGTATGAGCCACTGAGCTTCTTCCTGAATGTTGGCATTCAGCTCATCACGTGTATTTTCATCAAGTTTTTTTCCATTTTCACGAATAGCCGAACTAGCTCCCAAAATGCCGGCAAGAGGCGTACGCAAGTCATGAGCAATGGACCTTAAAAGGTTGCTTCGCATTTTTTCCTTCTCAGCCTCTACTATAATATTTCGTTGTTTATCTGAAAGGTGTTGGCGTTCCAATGCCATTGCCACCTGCGATCCGATCATGCGTAAAAACAGACGGGTATCATGGTCTAATATACCTTTTTCACAGGAAATACCTAAAACAGCAAGCACTTTCCCCTGAGAAATAATAGGCATATAAAACGCTGCTGCGCCCATCAGTGTATCTGTTCCTGCCCCGGCACATTTTTGATTAAAAAATACCCAATGAGCAACCGCCTTTTCGTCTGCGGAATTCAAGACAGAAACACCGACATCCCCCGCTGCCTGCATAACACTACCATCCTCTCCTTGCTCAGGATCAGTGGTAAAAAAGATGACGGAACAGTTAAACAACTTTACAATACAATCGTTTGTAAGATTTATGATATTCTCAAGTCCCCTTGTGGCAAGCAGCTTTTTATTGATTTCATACAAAACTTCGGTTCGACGTTCCTTTTGCACTGCAAGCCTTGCCTGTGTTTTGATGCGTACCGTCAGCGTACTTGTGATCAAAGCAACCAATAACATGATAATAAACGTAATAGGATAACCAGCCTGTATGGCATTGAAAGTAAAATAAGGCTCCGTAAAAAAGAAATTGAAAGTCAATACACTAATTATGGAAGCAATAATGCCATATACATACCCTCTGGTGATTCGTGAAATAACCAGAACGGAGAGAATATAAGTCATGATGATATTCTGATCCCCAATTTTAAACCTACGCAGGCTTAAGGAAAGCAGTGTGGTAGCAACAAGCACACCAAATGTTTTGGTGATATCTTTCCAAGAAAAACTGAATTTTAGATTTTCACCTGGTTTGCGGTTTTTTTTATAGCTGCGCTGTGGCCTATTGCCAGGTATGATGTGTACTTCTACATTGGGTAAAAGGGATATCAGTTTATCTTCAAAGTCCATTTCAAACATATTTTTGAGTGTTTTTTTATTTCTGCTTTTACCCACCACTATATTCGTTATGCCGGATAATTTTGCATATTCGACGACTGATATAGCAACATCGTAACCGGTAAGGGTAACGACTTCCGCACCAAGTTTTTCTGCCAGATCCATGTTTGCACGGATTGTTTTCTGCTGGTCCTTGGTAAGATGTTCGCTTTCAATGCTTTCAATGTATAACGCAACCCAAGGGGCACGGAAAGCTTCCGCTGCACGAGCCGTCCATCGGATACATTTTGCAGATGAAGGAGAAAAGCCAATACAGACGAGCAGCTTAGTGTTTGCCATTTTTTTTAGCAGGCAGCGCTCGTTTTGATTTTCATTGCTAACCCTATTTGTCACTTTTCGAAGAGCAATTTCTCGGAGCAGCCTTAGATTCTCCCGTGTAAAAAAATTGCGCATAGCCATCTCGGCACGCTCAGGACGATATATCTTTCCTTCTTCAAAGCGTCGGAGTAGTTCATCCGGTTCAATATCGATCAATTTGATTTTATCTGCTCGATCAAAGATATAATCTGGAACTGTCTCCTGAACCTTTATTTTTGTAATTTTCTCAATCACGTCGTTCAATCTTTCCATATGTTGAACGTTAACAGTGGTATAAACATCAATCCCCGCATTCAACAATTCTTCAATATCCTGAAACCGTTTTTTGTTGCGTACACCTTCAGCATTTGTATGAGCCAACTCATCTACAAGGATTAACTGAGGCCTGCGCTTAAGCGCTTCGTCCAAGTCAAATTCTTTCAGCTCAATATTCCTGTATAGAATCGTTTTGGGCGGTAATACCGGCAGACCATGCAAAAGCTGCATGGTTTCAGGACGAGTATGGGGTTCGATATAACCTACTAAGACATCTACACCGCATTTATACTGCTCTTGCGCTTCATCCAACATAGCATAAGTCTTGCCGACACCTGCAGCGTATCCAAAAAATATTTTTAATCTCCCCACCTTGCTTTCCCGATGTGTTTGAATATCTTCTAAAATAGTATCCGGATCAGGTCGATGGTCAAAATTATCCATTTAAGTTTCACCACCTTTATAGTCTACATTGTAACATTATAATTAATTATAATAAACCATCCAAGGACAAATTAACTTTTAAAACGTTGACAGCGGGCTCTCCCCAGAATCCGAGGAAACGCCCTGTAGTATACTTTTTTATAATCGCTCTTATATCTTCCTGACTCACATTTCTTTCCCTTGCGATACGAGTTACCTGATACTCCGCTGCTTCGGGTGAAATATTACGGTCCACACCGCTGCCGGAGGCTGTAACCAGATCCATCGGGATATCTGCCTTGTTATCCGGATTGATGGAATGCCACCAATCAATCCTTTCCTTTATAAGTTTTTCTTGTTCTTTCCCAACGGGCGATAAATTTGTCGTACCAGCCGGTCTTCCAATCAGGTATTCAGGCTTCGTAAATTTTTGTGCAATCAATGAGGAACCGAAATCCTTTTTTGTTCCATCTTTTAATGTCACAGTGATTATGCTTCCGTTTGCTTTATTTGGAAACGCTGCCTGAGCGATACCGGTTACAATACCGGGATAAATAATACCGCAGAGTACTGTCATAACAACAAAGCATAAAAACGCAGGTCTTAACACTTTTATAATTCTATTCATATTTATCCTCCTCATACAATGCCGCATACGGTCAGCAGCATATCAATAAGCTTAATCGCAATGAAAGGTGCTGCAATTCCTCCCAAACCATAAATCAGCATGTTCCTTTTCAACAACTCTCCTGCAGGCACTTCACGGTATTTTACACCTCTCAGAGCCAGCGGAATTAGTGCTATAATAATCAGCGCATTGTAAATGATAGCAGACAAAATAGCACTGGTGGAACTTGTAAGTCCCATGAAGTTTAAATCCGTCAACTGGGGATAAGTTCCAAAGAACAATACCGGAATAATCGCAAAATACTTAGCCACATCATTTGCTACGCTGAAAGTGGTAAGGGAACCTCTCGTCATCAGTAGCTGCTTACCAATCCGTACGATATCAATTAGTTTGGTAGGGCTGGAATCTAAATCCACCATGTTTCCTGCCTCCTTGGCTGCCTGGGTTCCGGTATTCATAGCTACAGCTACATCTGCCTGAGCCAGTGCCGGAGCGTCATTGGTGCCGTCACCGGTCATTGCAACCAAATGTCCTTTAGTCTGATAGTCCCGGATTAGTGTCAGTTTAGTTTCCGGCGTTGCCTCTGCCAGAAAATCGTCTACACCAGCTTCTGCAGCAATGGCTGCTGCTGTCATAGGATTGTCTCCTGTGATCATGATAGTCTTTATACCCATCTTTCTCAGATCTTCAAAGCGCTCCTTTACACCATTTTTGACGATATCCTTCAGATAGACCACACCCAATACCCGATTGTTTTTTTCCACTACAAGGGGGGTTCCGCCAACTCCGGCAACACGCCTTACAATTTGCTCACATTCGTCGGGGTATTGGCCATCTTTCTCTGATACTGCAGCTTTTATAGCATCAGCAGCTCCTTTACGTATTTGAATACCCTGGTAATCAATGCCGCTCATTCTCGTTTTTGCCGTGAATGGAACAAAGGTTGCGTTAAGCTTTGACAGTTCTCTACCCCGTATTTCAAATTTCTCTTTTGCCAAAACCACTATGCTCCTTCCCTCAGCCGTTTCATCGGCAAGGGATGAAAGCTGTGCAGCATCCGCCAGTTCTTGTTCCGTCACACCGCTGACCGGCAAAAACTCACTTGCCTGTCGGTTTCCTAAAGTAATGGTACCGGTCTTATCCAGCAAGAGTACATCCACATCCCCCGCAGCTTCGATAGCACGCCCACTCATTGCCAATACATTAGCCTGATTCAAACGGCTCATGCCTGCAATACCTATAGATGAAAGAAGTGCGCCGATAGTGGTAGGAGCAAGGCAAACCAGAAGGGCAATAACATTAGTAATAGAAATAGAAGAACCCGTTCCTGCCTGAGTGCTTGCAAATCCCGAGAAGGGCAATAGCGTCGCTGTTACAACAAGGAATATGATGGTAAGAGTCACCAACAGAATTTGCAGGGCAATTTCATTGGGCGTCTTCTTTCTGGATGCGCCTTCCACCATAGAAATCATTTTATCGAGAAAGCTTTCCCCAGCCTCTGCCGTCACTTTGATAACCAGCCAGTCAGATACCAATGTCGTTCCTCCGGTAACTGCACTTCTATCGCCTCCGGATTCTCGTATTACAGGAGCAGACTCACCGGTAATTGCACTTTCATCCACCGAAGCGGCTCCATCAATTACCTCCCCATCCATGGGAATTTGCTCTCCAGTTTTTACGTAGACAATATCGCCTTTCTTTAAATCTGCGGATAAAACTTCCGTATATTCCTCCACATTATCCTCCGACTTTAATTTTTTTGCCTTTACATCCTTTCGTGCCTTACGCAAGGTGTCAGCTTGAGCACGCCCTCGCCCTTCCGCAATTGCTTCTGCAAAGTTGGCAAATAGCACCGTAAATAACAAAATAAGAGAAATAGCCAAAATATAACTACTATTTTCATCTTTGATTCCGGCAAAAGACAGAAAATAAAGGGCTGTCGTGAGTATTGCGCCTATATATACAACCAGCATGACAGGATTCTTCACCTGTACACGGGGGGAAAGTTTTACAAATGACTGTTTCAACGAATCCATAAATATATTTTTTTTATTGAAACTTTTCTTTTCCATTTCAATCACCTCTTTTTATCGCATCGTAAAGTAGTCTGCAATCGGGCCAAGAGCCACCGCCGGTAAAAAACTCAGTGCACCTATGATAAAAATAACTCCGATTAAGAGCCCAACAAACATGGTATTACTAGTAGACAATGTTCCTTCACTAACAGCTACCATTTTCTTTTTTGCCATATTGCCGGCAAGGAAAATGGTAGCCACCATCGGAATAAAACGAGCCAGTAGCATAATCAATCCACCAATAACATTGGTAAATACGGTGTTTGCATTAAAACCCGCAAACGCACTGCCGTTATTATTTGCCATTGAAGAAAAAGCATATAGAATTTCCGAAAATCCATGAGCACCTGAATTTGTTAACCATGACTCAATATTAGGCATAACAACAGCAATAGCTGTACCGACCAATGTTAACAACGGCGGAGTAAGAATAATCAAACATACCATTTTCATGTCATAAGATTCTACCTTTTTTTCTATATATTCTGGCGTCCTGCCTACCATCAGTCCCGCTATAAACACAGTCAACAATACGAAAGCAAGCATCCCATATAACCCGCTTCCAACTCCTCCAAATACTATTTCACTAAGCTGCATCAGAAACATGGCAACCATTCCGCCTAAGGGAGTAAAACTGTCGTGCATGGAATTTACCGCACCGTTGGATGCCGCTGTGGTAACTGTTGCCCACAAGGATGACGTTCCAACACCGTGAATGACTTCCTTGCCTTCCATATTTCCAGAAGCTACCACCCCGTTAAAATTCGGAGCTGCAAACTGTTCACTGGTTGTTGTGGCTATGAGAGCAACTATAAACAACATTATCATAGCGGTATAAACCGCTCTGCCTTGTCTGCTGTCTTTTACCGCCTTCCCAAAGGAGACGCAAAGCGCTGCCGGAATCAGCAGGATGGATAATACTTCTATCAGATTGGAAAACGGTGTAGGATTTTCAAAGGGGAAAGCCGAATTCGCTCCAAAAAAACCACCACCATTTGTGCCGATTTGTTTGATTGCAATTTGACTTGCCGCGGGACCTAACGGCAAGGTTTGAACAACTCCGCTTTCCAGCATGGTAATATCTTTATATGGACTAATGGTCTGAACTACACCTTGTGAAACAAGCAAAAGGGCAACCACAAAAGAAATGGGCAGTAATATATATAACGTGGCCTTAGTCAAATCAACCCAGAAACTTCCGATGGTCTTTTTCTGTTTCAGGACAAATCCTTTGGTCAAGGCAAACAGAACAGCAATCCCCGTTGCCGCCGACACAAAATTTTGGACTGTAAGCCCCAAAAGCTGAGTTAAGTAAGACAGAGTAGATTCGCCCGAATATGCCTGCCAGTTCGTATTGGAAACAAAACTTGCGGCCGTATTAAAAGCCAGATGCCAGCTTGTGCCTTTCATTCCTTCCGGATTAAAGGGCAGAAAACCCTGCAGCATTTGCAGAATACAAAGGAATACAAAGCCAATTGCACTGAATAAAAGAACCGAAAGGGCATATTCCCTTGCTCCCATCTCCTCATCGTTTTGAACCCCAATTAATTTATAGATTCCTTTTTCCACTGGAGCAAGCACCCGTGTTAAAAATACCTTTTGCCCAGTCATTGCTTTATAAATATATATGCCCAATGGAATGGACAATACAATCAATAGTACAATATAAAATATATCCTGCAATATAATATAACTCATAATTTTTCACCTCGAAATAATACATAAAATAAATAGATCAGTAAAGCAAGACCGATTAACCCCACAATTATTAATACAATCCTCATACTCTCATCCACCTCCTAACTTTTCTAACCGTACCATTTACTATAAGTCGATTCTACACAATAAAAATTTTGCCTATGACTTCTCCCCATAGCTTACCATTTTTCTACTTAATTATTATGTCCAAACTGCAATCCGCAATATATTTTGTTGCATTTAAAATGATATCAGAAAAGAAGTCAAGGGTGTGTCAATTTGACAGAATAAGATGTCAAGAAAACGGCAAGGTTTTATGTCTGATACTTTTCGAAACGTTTTTCTCATGAATCAGAATATTGCGAATAACCGGCATAACCATTCGTAACATTCTGAGAGCACACGCACAAATAAAAGAAAGAATATGGTATACTGAAGAAAAAGCATATAGGTATGCCAAATTTTTTGTGACACCGGCAAATACAGACGAATGGAAAAAAATATCTGAAAAGTGTACAAAGTATGTTATACTATTTAAAATTATTTTTTATTACGGAGGTGTATTAATTTTGATATATCAGGATTTAATTTCCGGCATGGAGAGATTGGGTTCAACAAAGCGAGATATTTGTATGCACGGGATAGGAATATCACCGGAAAAGGTACATGAAAATGTAATTATTGCACCTTGGTGGGAACCTTCGTATATTCCGGATATCGGAACAGCAGAATATTTAAGTGAATCGGATTTTCCAAGTGTAAAAGTTTGGAATATCACTTCCGATACAGCCGAAATGACTTACATCAAAGCCGGAATCGGAGCTCCTGTGTTGATGGAGGCAATTTTAACATTAGGAGTTACATCATGCCAACAAATCGTTTTCATTGGTTCCGTCGGAGCCTTGGACGATAATATCGGCATAGGAGATATCGTTATCCCCGAATACTCTGTTTGTGGTGACGGAGCCAGCCGTTATATATCTTCAGATTCACTTAACAATGGTGATATCTTCGGAGAAAAAGCGTATCCCAATACAGATTTGTTCAACAAATCAAAAAAAGTAACCGAGCGCATTTGCAAAGAAAAAAACGTGAAGTGGCACTTAGGAAGAACATTCAGTATAGATACAGTGTTTGCTCAATTTATACATCTTGATGAAATATTGAATATGGGATGCAATACCATAGAAATGGAAACAGCCGCATCTTTTAGAGCTGCCCGCCTCGCAGATATTCCAATCACGGCTCTCTTTAGTGTATCGGATAACACAGTGATTAATAAATCTCTGATAAACAGCCGAACTCAAGAAGAAATGGAATATAGAAGATATGTACGCCGTGAACTCTTTCCGAAAATTATATTGGATATTTTCGGAAATAAAAATGTGGTATCTCTTTCGATCTAAAAACCCACAGAGAGGAACGCACAAAATGAATTTATATAATGGGAGGGAAGTCAAAAATGAAAAAAGCAGCCGTTATGATATATCCGCAATTCTGTATGCAGGAAATCAGCTGTCTGACAGAAATATTCAAATGGTATGATAAAGAAACAACAGTATTTTCTTCATCATTAAAACCTGTTAACAGTGAAGATGGA
Organism: Sporanaerobacter sp. PP17-6a; assembly: GCF_900095615.1. Lineage (NCBI taxonomy): Bacteria > Bacillati > Bacillota > Tissierellia > Tissierellales > Sporanaerobacteraceae > Sporanaerobacter > Sporanaerobacter sp. PP17-6a. The sequence goes on from NZ_FMIF01000010.1 coordinate 49,638, forward strand.
TTCACATTTCTACCGCATAAAACATTTGACGAATTTCAAAGAGAAAAATTTGATTGTGTTATTCTCCCTGGAATTTGGGATTTCAGAGAAGCGTTAAATGATGAAAGAAACATTGCGTTTCTTAAACAATTTAAAAATGATGGAAACATAATTATAGCAAGTATTTCCAGTTCTCCTATACTACTTGCAAAAGCAGGTATCTTAGATGACAAAAAGTTCTGTTGTGGGTTATTTGAAGAAGTTATAGACGAATATGCCTTTATTCCAAGAAACAATTTACAGCGTAAACCTCTCTGCACAGACGGTAATCTTGTTACGGCAATTGGATTCGCATTCAAGGAATTTGCTATTGAAACAGCTAAAAAAGTGGGAATTAAATGTAATGATAACATATTCGAAGGAATAACAAAAGAATATACTGAAGAGGAATTAACTTTTCATATCACGGAGGAATTTATCGATTAAATATGCGGAATAATCAGCTTACTATATAGAATTATACTAATCTAAAAAATAAAGTGCATGGAATGCTTCGGTTTCCCTGCACTTATTATTCATAATCTTATTTTCAATTATACAGTTTCATCTTTTAAAATATCTACGATGTCTCCCTTTCGAAGCATCCTTCCTCCCATTGCATAGGCAAGTATAACCGATAGCAAAATTACCCCACCGAAAATCAAAATCGGTAAAGCCGGTAAAAAAGGCAGAAATTCCTTCAGATATATCATATTGATTTTAAGAAACACACAAATCACAATTACGTTTAATGGGATACTCAGCACAATTGGTATAATCCCGAAAAGTATCCCTTCCAGCAGTAACATCCGTTTTATTCCTTTAGACGAAATTCCCACTGACCTCAGCATGGCAAATTCTTTTTTGCGTTGTCTTAGATTACCCGATACGGTAGCGAACACATTGGAAATACCGATTAATGCAAGAAAAACCGCTACGCACAACATTACAGTTTTCAGCAGATTTCTGGAGTTTGTATCTGTTTCACGTGTTTCAAGAATGTTCCATATAGAATAATCTCCCGAACCATACCACTTATCACAAATTTCTATTATTTCATCCGTTACCGGTTGAATCAAATTTTCCGATTGAACAACTATTGGAGCAAAAATTCTCTTTCCACGCAAAGCACGTACTTCCTGAAAATTTTCGATAATTTTCAGATACGTACTTCTGGGCATAACCTGTATAAGCTGATACCCACCGTATCGGTCACCAACAGCCGGCATTTTATCCGTCAAAAATCCTATTTCAGTCTGGAAAGAAAAGTCGCTGGTATCCTCCAGATATGTTTTTTCCTCTTCATTCAACTTATCGCCGACGTTAATTTTTAAAAACGGAATACGGACTTCATTACGAAGGTCACTGTGCATATCGTCCTGTACTTCATTGACAACGATGGTAAGAGGCCTTTTGGTATCATAAAACATAGATGAATCCGCACCGATTTGTTTACAGTATTCGGCAAAACTTTGATCATCCAAGGCGATCAGATTAGTTTGAATGCGGAACTTCCCATTTTCTTCATACACAGAAAATTTCCCGCTGTCGGCAATCCGTTTAAGCCCTCCTATCCCTCTAAGCTCATCTGACTCCATATCCGTTGACAACCATAAACCGGCAGGAACATTACTGGCAAATAAAGCCCTTTTTAATCCGTGAACAGAACGTATCTGATTTTCAAATTCAGATTCCGTCATATTACCGTCTTCTATATAAAGTGAAATGTCCAGCTGTTGTTCTTTTAATTTATCAAAATAAAATATTTTATTCTTTGCGTCGTTTACAGCCATAAAATTCAGGAATCCACTGAATAACAAGAATGATAAGGTAAGAGAAATAGATGCTGTGCGGTACGATTTTTTTCGGATATACAAAGCATTTTGAGCAAGTTCTCCTTCGATTCCAAAAATTTTTGAAGCAATATTATGTTTCTTCACCTTTTTTATCTTTATATTCTCACCTTGTCGAATAGCATCAATAGGCATAAGTCGGCTGATTTTTCGTGCCGGAATCAGTGCAGACAGCCAAACAGTGAGAAGAGCCAATGCAACAGATGGCAATGCAGCCGGAAGTCCAAAGGTAAAAACAATGTTATAGTCCCGCAGGTTTTTTACAGAATTGATATAGGAAAATAAACCATAATCCAGGGCCCAACCGATAAATAATCCTACCGGAATGGGTATAACCGATAAAATAAATCCTTCAAATATAACCGAGTGCTGTATCTGCTTAGGTGAAGCACCTATACTCTTCAACATTCCAAGCTGCCTAAGACGTACATTTGCGGACATTGCAAAAGCATTATTAATAATGAACACAAATACTCCCGCTACTAGCAAAGCAATAACCGAAATCGTAACAGGTTGGGATAACATCCAAAGTTTAAAATTTCCCCTCTCCTCCGGTGGGAAAATAAGATATTTGGCCAATAGGCTATCATTTGTTCTCACCGTGTATTTACCGTATTCATCAGACTTAAGGCCTACCGACTTAGCAATATTATTGATATCTTTATAAGTACTTCTCGGATTCTTAAAACGCATATAAACGGTAAGCTGATCATCCGGCAATATATTTGCCTCATTCAAGTATCCATAAGCCATATAATAAGGTGTCATGGAATTTGTGGTAATATCCAGCTTTGCAACAACGGTATAAGTACGTTTAACGGTAGGAAGAAAAAGTTCTTCATCTTTAAAAGGAGCATTAAAATCCATTTCCTTACCGTTCAACCTTCGGCTGCCTAAATCGAGTGTGAGACTGTCTCCTACTTTCAAGTCAGGGTGATTTTCAAAATATTGTTTTGAAAGAGCAATCTCATTTTCCGAGTTAGGGATTTTTCCTTCCAGAATAGCCGTATTCTCCGGCATATCCTCCCAGTAACTTTGGCTCAAACCCCGCATTGCAATATAAGGACGCCTTGAGTCATCAATTTCGGCGATTTTCCACGGGCCCTTTATCATCACTTTTTCCACATTAGGGTGAGCAGTAACATATTTCAATTTGTCACTGGGAGTATTGTCAAACAACTCGGCATGCCAATTACCCTTTTCCAAAATAATCAGACGAACTTCATCGGTATAAAAAGTGTATAAGGCACCGCTCAAGGCGGAAAGAAGGATAGTTGCAATCAAAATCGCAATCATGATAGCAATACTGCTTTTCTTGTTTCGCTTTATATAGTCAAGAGTATATTCTTTCAGAATATTCATTTCCTCACCGCCTCATCAGAAATAATTCTTCCGTCTTCAACGGTAATGATACGGTTAGCCTCCAGGGCAAGTTTTTCATCATGAGTAATGAGCAGTACGGTTTGTTGGAAATACTTATTGGAAAGCTTAAGTAGCTCCAAAGTTTCCTCGGAGTTCTTCCGATCAAGATTTCCGGTAGGTTCATCCGCCAATAAAATAGCAGGGCGGTATATAAGAGCCCGCCCTATAGCCACGCGCTGCTGTTGACCGCCGGAAAGCTGCCACGGGAAAATGATTTAATCTATCAGATAAACCAAGGGTGTCCACGATTTCCGTAAACCGTTTTTCATCCGGTTTTCTGCTGTCCAAAAGTATGGGAAGTAAAATATTTTTTCGTACATTTAACGTAGGAATAAGATTATAAAACTGATAGATCAGCCCCACCTTTCGGCGGCGAAAAACAGCAAGCTGCTCTTCATTTAACGTAGAAATATCAATATCCTCAATAAAGATATTCCCTTCCGTAGGACGGTCTACACCTCCTAACAGGTGCAGCAATGTAGATTTTCCGGAGCCGGACGGACCGACAATTGCTACGAATTCGCCTTTTTGTACTGAAAGGTTTACATGGTCAAGGGCCGTTACCATGAGTATGCCGGATCCATATTTTTTTGTTATATTTTCACATCTCAACAATTCCATAAAACTACCTCCTTTATGCCATCATGGTATCAGCCCTAAATGACATTCCGGTGACAGAAGACAAAAAACATCAAACATAAAACTTTATAATAAACCTCCCGCCGCCTTTTGGAGAATTTTCTGCTCGGAGAGTTCCTTTTTGTCTTTCAATGATGGATTTAGAAAGCGCCAATCCAATACCTATTCCGTCCTTTGAAGAATTTTTCCCTTTATAGAAACGCTCAAACAAATGGGGTAAATCATTTTTGTCAAAACCTTTGCCACTGTCCTCTATAATGATTTCCATATAGAGTGGATTCTGTGAATAATTAATAGAAATATTTCCCCCATCCGGCGTATATTCACTGCAATTCTTGATAAGATTCAAAAGGGCTTCTGCAGTCCAGCTCATATCCCCCATAAAATTTACATCAGATTCATGAGGAATAATAAGCTGCTGGCCTTTTTTCAAAATCATATCCTCTACCGGCTCAGCAGCAAGAGCCAGTACGGCAAAAATATTCACAGGTTCCTGTTTGAATTCCAATGTACCTGCATCCAACTTAGATAAAGTCAATAGTGAAGAAACCAATGTTTCCAGGCGATTAAGCTGGTGATTAAGCTTTTCAATATAAATTCTGTCTTCATCTGTAGGATTTTCCGACAAAAGTTGAGTCATTAATGACATAGATGTAATAGGCGTTTTCAGCTGATGGGAAATATCGGTTAGATTATCGGCAAGAGATCGACGTTCCCGCACAGCATTTTCCTTTGTTTGACGCAGTTCGGTCACCGTCTTATACAACTCATCTTCCAGGAGGGAAAAGTCATCTTCCTGACGTAATAGTAATGCTTCCTGTCCGAGATTGACGGCTTTCAGATAATCGGTCAATCCTTCAATACGTTCTTTTTTTTTCTTTAAGGAGAGGTAGCCTATCACTATCACCAATATGGCTGGGACGGTTGCCAGCAAGATACCATATACCGTCATTCTGAAAGTATTTTGGTTTCGAAATACATTCAATGAATAATTATATTCCTTAAGAATTGCATCACCGTCACTAAAATCCAAAAAATCCGCTTCTTTAAGTGCCCGAATCATCATGATTTCCATCTGGGGATCAATTCTTACAGCAAAACCAAGTATCTGAGCCATATTTTTATATTTCTGCCTTGCAACAATCTGTGAGGATATCAACCCCATCGCAATTCCCATGATTATAAAAGCAACGATAATTGCCACTGTCTTATTTAAAAATTGGCTCCGTTTCATAACGAATCCTCCATTCTATACCCAATGCCTCTTATTGTTTTAATACAAGTAGGATTATTCAATTTTTCACGCAGGCGTTTCATGGTGACAGTAAGAGTATTGTCATTAACAAAGTTTCCTTCTGTATCCCACAATTTATTTAATAGCTGTGAGCGGGTCAGAGTTTGGTTTTTATTTTCCAGCAAGACGGTGAGAAGACGGTATTCGCCGGCAGTGAGTCCGATTTCCTTTCCGTTGCAGAAAACTGCGGTTTTGTCCTTATACAGCGTAATGTCCCCACAGCTCAGCACAGATTGATCGATGACTTTTGTTCTTCGCAAGACCGCCTTGATTCGAGACAGAAGTATGGAAAGCTGAAAAGGCTTGACAATGTAATCGTCTGCACCCATATCAAGACCTTGTACAACGTCTTTCTCTTCGTCACGAACAGTCAGAAAAATAATCGGCACATCTCTCTGTGCTTTTGCATAGTGACAAAATTCACTGCCGGTTCCGTCTGGTAAATTCCAATCTAACAGAACTAATGAAATGGAATCCGATAATTTCTTCTTACCTTCATCAAGGTTCAAAGCGCATACAGGTTTGAATCCGTTTTTATACAGTGCCGTTTGTAATGCAAACTGAATGGTTTCATCATCTTCTATAATTAATATTTTTTTCAATCTTATAACACCCCCAGTCACCATAAATTTCTATTGGAAGTTCAGTTTTCAGACACTTGAATATCTTCTGTTGACTGAATGTTATACTCCCTGATTAAATCTGCAACGATATTCTTTTTCCCATAATACTTTTATTTTATCATAGAAATCTCTTATATATTTCAATTTACAGCCTTATTTCACAGGCTCAAAATAATTCACTCCGCTTATTCCCAATATCCTATTTCATCAACCTTATGAATACCCTATAATAATTTCTTTCTTAATAAAATTGCATTTGGTTCTTCCCAGCCTAATTTTTTATAGAAAGGAACAGCTGATTCTAAAGCATCTGCAATAATCAATTCACAATTATTACTCCGTAAAATATCTTCAACATGCTTAATGAGTTTCTTTCCAATTCCTTTAAAACGAGCTGATTCATAAACAGCAATTTTCGCTATATACCCCCTAAATCCAAAGTCATACGCAAATATGCAACCTAATATGCAGCCGTCTTCTTCATATACAAACGAAAGAGAACCTGAAGATTTCAAAGCCTTATTTAATGTACCATCATCCCAACATTCGTGCCAAAAATAAGGTATAGATTGTATAATATGTTTTACTACCGGCAAATCCTCTTCATTCATTACCCTAATCATATTCTCACCCTCCATACAATTTTTTAATATTGCTTAAATATCCGAAGGAATACTGTAAACTCCTCTTTTCAGATCCGATATCGCAAATAGTACTATTATTATATCAGTATACCAGATTCCTCCCATCAAAAACTTTTATTTCTTTTTCGACAACATTTTTAAGTATTATTTAAAAATTATGTTACTATAAAAATAATAAAGATTATTTATATTTAAGAAATATAATAAGGAGGGTGTCCCCTATGAATGAATTTGATGCTGCTTGTGAACTGATACAAAAACAACTTGGTCATGACGTACAGATATCTTTAGCAACATGTAATAAAAATAATGTAAGTGTACGTATCGTAGATGGATATTATAAAGATGGATGTATATATGTCGTAACTCACACATCATCCCATAAGATGAAGCAAATATCGCTCAATTCAAATGTAGCTGTCTGCAAAGATTTATTCCAAGGTATTGGAAAGGCTGAAAATTTAGGAAATCCAAAAGAAATAAAAAATCAGGAATTGGCAAAAGAACTTAGAGAAGTCTTTATCATTTTTTATGATCGTCATGTAGATGAAGACGATCCGGGGACTTGCATATTAAAAATTAATTTGACTGAAGCCGTTGTATTTGACGATAATAATAAATATTCCATTGATTATCTTAATAAGACCGCAAAAAGATATGACTTCCATAATGATATTATTACAATATAATACATAACACAATTATCATGCCAAAAAAACACGAGCACCTTAAAGGTACTCGTGTTTTTTGTATTAACTCCGTTTACGTTATATGTCAGATTAATTTTCCCATTTAAACTTCAGTAAAATTTACCATTCTATGACTTCTAAAAGAGGATTTCCTTCTTCTTTAGAAGAATCCGACTTTTTAAGTTCCTCGCTCTTTTCTTTCGTTTGCTCGAGAAGTTTTTCCTGCAATTCCAGACCATATTTATATTGCGAACTATAACCAATACCAAGCAGTGCTTTATCATATCGAGAGAAGGTCATCAAAGCAATCTCCCCATTTTCACCTATGATATCGATTGAAATAGTCGGGTCGTTGCCGCTGTAACCTTGCCCATTATATTCAGCCGACTCGACTGCACCGTGGACGACATTATATTTCTTTGCCAGATCTTTTGCCAATGTAACATATTCCTGGGGATTTTTATCGAGGACCGCATCAAATGATACTGAAACATTTTCTTTCAGTGTTCTGCCGTAACCTATATCAAACAGTTCTCCAGTCACGGAGTCCACGCAAAAATAATAACTGCGCTCACCGTTAATCAGTACATCAGCATACCAATTTGAACGAGGAAGATTCTCTGTAGGCAAGTGATAACCCATTTCAATTACCTGCCCTTTCAAATCCAAGCCAAATATTTCCCAAAGGGCTTGTGCTCCTACCTCTGCGGCATCTTCTTTTGTCATGTCCTTATCGGTTGGTTTTTGATTACGGTAATACTCAAGATCAATTGGTTTTATTGTATAATTTGCTTTTTTGTAACCTTCCGGCAGGTTATTTTGTACCGTATTAGGCAAACTATCGGCATGAACCGTATAACTTGTAGGGATTATATCGGTCTTCCCCATTTCATCCTTCACAGCCATCTGTGTAAATCCTTGAAACAAAAATGTACTGACTCCGATAGTTACTATAGCTGACAATATAATCTTTTTGGATTTTCTCCCCTCTGGCCTATCTTCTTTCATATTAATCGCTCCTTTATAGTTTTATTTGTGATCACAATAAGTAGTATAAATGAACATAATTATAGAATAATTATCAAGTTATTTCGAAGTTGTAAAAGTTATTTTTACTGTAGTTCCTTCTCCGGGGTGGCTGATGAATTTAAGCTCAGCATTGTGACATAAGGCAATCTGTTTGCAAATGGCGAGACCTAACCCTGCCCCGCTATCATTGTGATTTCGCGACTTCTCTGCCCGATAAAAAGGCTCTGTAATATGGTTGAGTACTTCGGCCGTCATGCCTTTTCCGTCATCCCGGATACAAATCATTTTCTTCCCATTTTCTACGGCAGCACGTATTATTATATGTCCTCCTTTACTGCACGCCTTTATCGCATTATCAACTAAATTTACAAGTAAACTTTCCAGTAAACAAGCATCCCCCCAAACAATATCCATTTCATAAATAAACTCTATTTTAATTTCTTTTTCTATAATCTTATTATGTAGGGTTGTCTTGATATATTGAAAAAGTCTTGATATTTCTTGTTCTTTCCACACTATCTGATCATTTTTGAGATTTGCCAGTTCAAGTAATTGATAAGCCATTGTTTGCATACGACGGCTTTCCGACATAATATAATTTATTGCGAACAACCTATCAGATTCGGTCATAACGGCCTTTTGCATATATTCTGCATATCCATAGATTGCGGTCAAAGGTGTACGGAGTTCATGAGCAAAATTATCAATAAACTGCTGCTTCTTTTCTGCCTCAGTGATAAGTTCCGTCATTTGATTTTGAATTTTCTCTGCCATGCTATTAAAATTTTGTGCCATTTCCGAAATTTCATCATGTCCGGATACCGGAAGTCTTGTTTCATATGCACCATCCGCTATGCTACGAGAAATTTGAGATATCTGCGCAAGAGGCTTAAATATTCGATTAAACAGGAAAAGAAGACTTAAAGAAAGAAAACAGGAAAGAATGAATCCTATAATAAACAACATATTTTTCATTTGTTCCCATGAAGTAATTTCATCTGTCATATCGTAAAGATAACTCATCGTATAAGAATCATAGGGATCGGGAAGTTTCCCCGAAACAATTACATATGTACCGTCCTCTGATTTTTGTATCGAAACAATACGGTTTCCGTTCTTCGGAGGTTCCAATAAATTGTCCTGTAATTCTATTCTCAACCGATTTGAATATACAAGACGGCTATCCTTATAAAGTGCTAATTTGACTTTTTTATCCTCAGACAGATAACTATAAGGCTGGAGCAGAGAATCCAAATATCCTTCAATATCATTTCCCCGACTTTCCACAGCGTGAAAATCCTTTATAAGGGCAGATGTTATAAAATAATGTTCTCCCAAGCTTCTTTCTTTGGCACTATTGGCAGTATCTTTAAACGTAATGGCAGAAATCACTAATATTCCGAAATTAAAAGAAAACAGAAAAAGCATAAGCGTTGCTAAAAATGTACGGTATTTCATTGATTTACCTCCAAACGATAACCCAATTTGTAGACGGTTTTTATTACATCATCCCACCCTAATTTTTTTCGCAGTTTCTGTATATGAACATCAACCGTTCTGGTATCGCCTTCATAGTCATAGCCCCATACAAGCTCCAATAATTTTTCTCTCGATAATGCAATATTACGGTTATTTACAAGTACCTCCAATAATTCATATTCTCTAGGGGTACATTCTACAGGTTGTCCCATATAAAATACTTGATGGCTGTCAAAATCAATCCTCACATTCCCTAGTTCAAAGCAACTTCTGTTTTTTTGAGTTCGACGTAATACCGCTTCTACACGAGCTAACAGTTCCAACATTTCAAAAGGTTTTACCAGATAATCGTCAGCTCCCATTGAAAAACCTTTTATGCGGTCCGATAAACTGCTCCGTGCCGTTAAGAAAATCGTGGGAATTTTATCTACTTTTTTAAAAACTTCGAATCCATCAAGTTCAGGTAACATAATATCCAAAATTATCAGGTCATAGGTATGATCCTGTATTTCAGAGACAGCAGCTTTCCCATCAAAAACAGAAGTACAGCGATGTCCTACGAGCTGCAAATTCCTTTTAATTAACTCATTGATTGATATTTCATCCTCAACAATTAAAATTGATGCCATAATGATTCACCCCTTTTTTAATATAACATCATTTTATTATAGAGTTGTAAAGTGAAAAGATAATTTCATCATACCGAATATATGATATAATACATACACAGATCGTTTATACAAATAGATACGATGTTGATACATATTAGAGACTCAAATAAAATTTTGAGAAAAGTTATTTTTTGGTTTATAATATTTATAATATAAGTTAATTCAATTTGATAAGAATGTAGGTGTATTGTTATGTTTATTGCTGATTTTCATATTCATTCAAAGTATTCAAGAGCAACAAGTAAAGAATGTATACCTGAAATTCTTGAAATGTGGTCACGACGTAAAGGTATCAATCTCCTTGGAACAGCGGATTTCACACATCCAGTTTGGCGTGAAGAATTAAAGGAAAAACTCACTCCTTCAGAAGAAGGTCTATATGTTCTTAAAGATGATTATCGCAAAGAAGATAATATTGGAGGAACAGATTTTAAGCCTCGATTCATTATATCTGGAGAAATCAGCTCAATATACAAAAAAAACGGAAAAGTGAGAAAAATCCACAATCTAATACTTCTCCCCGGATTGGAGGAAGCTGAATTAATATCTCATCGTCTCGAGGCCATAGGTAATCTACACTCTGATGGAAGACCCATATTAGGTCTTGATAGTAAGGATTTGCTTGAAATTGTACTTGATATATGCCCGGAAGCCATATTTATTCCTGCCCATATATGGACTCCTCATTTTTCTTTATACGGTGAGTATTCAGGGTTTGATGATATAAGAGAATGTTTCAAAGATCTAACGGACAATATCTATGCTGTAGAAACGGGCCTTTCTTCAGATCCCCCCATGAACTGGCGTCTCTCTGCACTTGATAAATTTACTTTAGTTTCTAATTCAGATGCTCATTCTCCTGCTAATTTGGCCAGAGAAGCTAATATCTTTGATACGGACCTTTCTTATTCAAATATATCACAGGCTTTAAAGAACCGAAATACAAAGGAATTTTATGGTACAATAGAATTTTTCCCAGAGGAAGGAAAATATCATTACGATGGACACAGAAATTGTAAAGTATGCTTAAAACCTGCAGAAACCGAAGCTTTATCGGGTATATGCCCAGTGTGTGGAGGTAGACTTACAGTAGGGGTACTTCATCGAGTTGAAGCCTTGGCAGACAGAGCTGAAGGGTTCGTCCCTCAGACAGCCAAACACTTTGAAAGCCTCGTTCCCCTTCGGGAAATAATTGCATCTTCATTAGGCTTTACTACTGCCAGCATTAAGGTAAAAAGAAGGTATGAAAATCTGATACAAACTTTAGGTACTGAATTATTCATCCTTCGGGAAGCATCCTTAAGCGATATAGAATTAGCTGCTGGACCTCATATTGCAGAAGGTATTCGCAGGTTGCGAGCTGGGCAAGTGGAAATACATCCCGGTTACGATGGAAAATATGGACAAATTAATGTAATGAACAAGAATGAAATAAATCTAATTTCCGGCCAAATAAGCCTTTTTAAAAATGAAGATAATAATGACAGGAATAATGATAAAAATAACGATATTCAAAAACAATCTTTAATTAAAAAAGAAAGGGTTTCGGAACCTTACTCAGCAAGCTCTATTGAACCTCTTCCTTCCAGCAACCCTTACAGATTAAATCAAGAACAATGGGAAGATGTTTCATCGCCGGAACCTGTAATCGTAGTAATGGCTGGCCCCGGAACGGGAAAGACAAGAACATTGGTATACCGTATAGTATATCTAATTGAAAACTGCGGTATTTCTCCTTCAGAAATAACCGCCGTTACTTTTACCAATAAAGCTGCTAATGAGATGCGCAGTCGTTTAGAAAAACATTTTAAGAACAAAAACACAGTAAAAGCCATGAATATAGGAACATTTCATTCCATATGTCTAAAAATTTTATCTGAAGAAAAAGGGAATGGAAAAACTACAATTATTGATGAATATAATTCAATTTCTATAGTTGAAGATATACTGAAAAATCTTCAACTGAAGATCTCCCCACGGGATGCTATGAAGGAAATTTCTCTGATGAAAAGCGGAACAATTTCAGGAGAAGAAAATAAGAAAGAGCTTAAAATTCCATTGGAAGTATATGATTTATACTGTTCGCAGCTTAAACAGTATGATGTTATGGATTATGATGATATCCTTCTTGAAGCACTCAAAAAGTTTAAAAATACAAATTTAAGCAATTCTTTCTCCTATCTTTTAGTAGATGAGTTTCAAGATATTAATGAAATTCAGTACCGTTTAATTAAAGAATGGGCAAGTAATAATATCTTCGTCATAGGGGACCCCGAGCAATCAATTTATGGCTTTAGAGGTTCAGATTTTCGATATTTTGATATATTTAAAGAGAATTTTCCTCATGCCAAAAATATCAGGCTTATCCAAAATTATCGTTCGACTCCTGAGATCATACATTGTGCCAAATCGGTAATTTCCAAAAAAATAAAGGGGGAACCTTTTAGTTTTCTGGAATCCAAAAGAGAAAAAGGTACAAAAGTACGACTTCTAAAAACCAATAATGAATTTTCCGAAGCATTGTTTGTCGCTAAGGAGATTAACCGCATAGTGGGCGGTATTGATATGATAGATACACAGAAGATATCGGAAACTGACAGGAAGAATTCCAAAGTAAAAAATCCAAGAAGCTTTGCTGACATTGCCATATTATATCGTACTAATCACCAGGCGAATATTATAGAGCAGTGCCTTATAAAAGAGGGCATACCCTACGTAGTTGCAGGAAAAGATGAGTTTCTTTCAGAAAAGGAAGTTCGTGCCGTAATTGCTTTCTTCCAGTTTTTACTCAATCCAAAGGATATTTTTTCCTTAAAGACATACCTAAAAATATCAGGCATATATTCAACGGAATTAATTCAAGAAATACTAAAAAATTATGTTTCAGCTAAAAAGAATATACCGTCTCTTATTAAAATAATAGAAAAAGTTCAGCCGTCTGATGATTTAGTAAAATCTTGGAATTTTATTGAATTACTAAAGAAATATGAACCTTTACTCCATAAAGAAAAACCCGTGAAGCTAATAGATTCTTGGATTAATGATAATAACCTATCCGGCATAGATTGTCTAAAACTGCTCTTAAATACATCCGTCTTTCACAATAATATGCCCTCCTTTATTCAAACCCTTATATTAGGGCATGAAAGTGATGTAGTCCGTAGCAGCAGCAAGATTTATTCTTCTGATGCGGTTTCATTAATGACGATACATGGATCAAAGGGCCTTGAGTTTCCAGTTATATTCATATGTGGAGTAAACGATGGTCTGATTCCTCTGAAAAATTCCGGCCGTGACTTCAATTTAGATGAAGAAAGGCGACTTTTCTATGTAGGTATGACAAGGGCGCAGGATGAACTTATCCTTATAACTTCCCATGATAGGCCGTCTCCCTTTATTTCCGATATACCTGAAGACTCCATTATAAAGGAAAATACTTCCACAAACAAACATAGACCTCAATCTAAACAGCTCAGTATTTTTGATATATAAATGGACTTACAATAAATAATTAAAAGCTATTACATTAAGATAATGTTAATAGCTTTTAATTATTATATTTTATGTTTCTCAGATAGCTTCATTATTTCGTTCATCATAAATTTACTAAAAGATACTTTAATATCATCCTTTACATTAACTTGACCCATTGCCCGATAATCGCTCAAAGCTTCTTTTATCAATAAATGATATTTATCATCAATATTTTTTAAGGCCCACTTCCCGCCCTGTTCCTTTGATAAAATTTTATTATCTTTTAAATAAGCCAGTACTCTGCATAAATTTAATGTAATGTAGGTGGTATTTTTTAATATTTCTTCATCAGCATTTAAAATATCGCCTTTGATGCTGTCAATATAAAAGTCTCTTGGGACTTCTCCAAAAACTTCTTGAATTGGTTCGCCCCACAGCACAATTCCGCAATTGCGTATTACCGTAAAATGGGCTGCTAAATCTTTATCCTTTTTCAGCTCATCCCCACACATCACCATCGGACTTAACAAATATGTTTTTAACCAATCCTTTGAAAAATGCAATTCATAAGGAGTAGGATATTCAAAATTCAAACAGTACTTCTTCAATACTATACTCATTTCTATTCCCTTTGGAGGACAAAAAGGCCAAATCTCCTTCAAACAATTAAGTATTTTTAATTTTGTCGGACTATCAATTTTAGATTGTATTACCGCTATAAAATCAATGTCGCTTTTTTCTTCATGAAAGCATCCAAATGCTATAGAGCCATGTACATAAATCCCAACCAAATTGTCACCCAAAATAGTTTGATATTCCTGCTTTATAATTTTAAGAATATTATTATAATGCAATGTTTTATTACCTTTCCATAGCATTTCTGGCCCAATTGGAATCTCTATATATCGCTCTACCTACTCCGATCAAATCTGCCTTTTTTTCTCGAAGAATGGCTTCTGCTTCATCTGCTGTCTTAATCCCACCGGTCAAGATTACGGGAATAGAAACAACCTCTTTGATTGCTTCGGATTGTGGTGAAAAATAGCCCGGTTCATTTACACCGGGTATAGTATATCTACACATTCCTCCTGAAATATCCAGCATATCAACTCCGGCTCTTTCAAATATCTCAGCAGCGGTTTTAATATCCTCTGTTGTAATTCCGCCTTCCATATGATCTGTCGCACCGAAACGCAAAAGAATAGGAAAGTCTTCTCCGACCGCTTTGCGAACTGCCCTTATGATCTCTGAATGAATTTTCACCCTGCCTTCAATGCCCCCTCCATATTCATCAGTCCTCTTATTTGTAATAGGAGATAAAAACTGGTTTAATAAATATCCATGAGCAGAATGAAGCTCTACACCATCAAATCCGGCATTTTTTACTCTAACCGCAGCGTGCTTAAAATCATCTATAATTCTTTCAATATCATTTTTTGATAACTCTTGAGGTATTGCCGTATCTTTTCTCGACGGATTTTTCACTGGTGAAGGCCCCACCGGCTCCATTCCTATAACTTCTCTTAAAGTTTCACTTCCGGCATGATTAATCTGCATAACTGTCTTGGAACCATTCCCATGAATAATGTCGGCCAACTTCTTTAAATCTTCCACTAAATAATCCTCGGCAACGGAAATCTGGTTATGGTTTGCCTTCCCCTGCTGAGAAACATAACTGTGTTCAATAATAACAAGAGATATATATCCTCCCCTCGACTTTTCGTCATAATAATCTAAAATATCTTGGCTGATCCTTCCGTCTTCATCAGATTTTGCTGTCGCCATAGGCGGCATAACTAGTCTGTTTTTTAATTGAAATTTACTATACGTAAGTGGTTCACCCAAATAAAACATCTTCATTTTCTCCTTTCCCATAAATGGTATTTTAAAGATTCATATAAAATAGTAATTTAGGCCAAATTTCAAAACGGCCTACTGTTTCAATACATTTTAATATTTATCCCTTAATTGTAGAACAATTTTTTCTAAAGCATGAGTCTATGTGATCATTGACAATACCTGTAGCTTGCAGGTGAGCGTAGACCGTAATAGAACCTAAAAATTTAAAACCCCTTTTCTTCAAATCTTTGCTTATTAAATCTGATAAATCCGAAGTCGCCGGTATTTCCAATATGTCTTGGTAGCTATTGATAACAGGTCTCCAGTTTACAAAATTCCAAATATACTTATCAAAACTGCCAAATTCTCTTTGTATCTCTATAAATCTCCTTGCATTAGTGATAGAAGATTGGATTTTCTTTTTATTTCTGATAATTCCCGGATTTGTAAGCAATTCTTCAATCTTTTCCTCATCATAACAAGCTACCTTCTCTGGGTCAAAATTATCATAGGCCTTTCTGTAATTTTCTCTTTTCCTTAAGATAGTTATCCAGCTTAAACCAGATTGAGCTGATTCCAGCAACAAAAATTCAAAATGTTTTTTATCATCATGAACAGGTACTCCCCATTCCTCGTCATGATATTTTATATAAAGTTCATCTGATTTGCACCAATCACATCTATTCATCTTATATTTCCCCCTCATCTTTTCAGAAATGAAAAGAATACAATTTAACTTTAAAATCCGAGAATAAAGAAGAGCTCTTTATGAAATGAAAATATTCTTAAATTAATTATAACGGTATTTTTTTCAAAAAACAATGGAATCATTATCATCATAATGTGGATATAAAAAAGCAGATAATCTTATCTCTAATAAGGCTATCTGCTTTTTTATCTATCAATTTCTAATCCTGCTTTGTGGAGATTTATATATCATTTGGTCTCTCTTTGGATTCTTTGGAAACCATCCTTTTTTTACCCTTCTCTCTTGTTCAAAAAGCTCTCGAATGCTCCACAGTAACGAAAATCCTAATATAGATAAAAGTGACGATAAAATCAACATATCAGAAAAAAACGATAAACAAACACATAATAAACCTGTTATCAAGAACAACGGCCATACTCTTGAGCCTATGTAATATTCTGCCTTTATAACAACCGGATGTAAGATTCCAATAATTAAAAACGTCCCGATTCCTATAATCACTCCATAGTAATTCATTTATTATCCCCTCTCCTTTTCACTACTCTCACTTATTATTCAGAGTTTTTCGTTTAAATTCTCTATCTGTTTTTGAAGCTAAATTTATTTTCACCATTTTTATTAGTATATATGCTTAAATTAGATATATTTCCTTTAAAATAAGTATATTTTCCATTTTTTATTTCTATCATAAAAGGTACAAATAACCAACATTTAAAACTATTTGTTATTATATCATATAATTCAATAAAAAATGGGATTTCCCGTTATCTAATCTTAGAACATCAGGAAACCCCATAAAAATATATTTAAGAAATCTTATTCTCAATTAACCAAGAATATTTTTTAAATCTTCTTCCGGCGTAGATACAGGTGTCAAACTATAATTATTTACTAAAACATCAAGAACTCCTGGAGATATAAATGCCGGAAGTGACGGCCCAATATAAATATTTTTGATGCCAAGAGATAAAAGTGATAATAGGATACAAACTGCTTTCTGTTCATACCAGGATAAAACTAAAGTCAACGGTAAGTCATTTACATTACATTTAAATACTCCCGCTAAAGCAACGGCTACACGAATAGCACTATAAGCGTCATTGCACTGCCCCATATCCATTAGTCGAGGTAATCCGTTGATGCTGCCCAAATCCAAATCATTAAAACGGTATTTACCACAAGCAAGAGTTAAAATAATGCTATCTTTAGGTGCCTTCTTAACAAATTCGGTATAATAATTACGTCCGGGTTTTGCACCATCACATCCTCCGACTAAAAAAATATGCTTAATATCACCGTTTTTTATTGAATCAACCACTTTATCGGCAACGGATAACACTGTACCATGCCCAAAACCTGTAGTCACTTGAGTACCGCCGTTAATGCCTAACATAATCTTATCTTCCTTGTATCCTCCTAACTCCAGCGCTTTCTCTATAACCGGAGTAAAATCTTTATCTTCTCCTATATGAACCATATTTGGATAAGCTACTACTTCAGTAGTAAAAATACGGTCTCGATAACTATCCTTTACAGGCATTAAACAGTTCGTAGTAAATAGTACAGGAGCAGGGATGTTTGCGAATTCCTTCTGCTGATTCTGCCATGCAGTACCAAAATTCCCTTTTAAATGAGAATATGCTTTTAATTTTGGATAAGCATGAGCCGGAAGCATCTCTCCATGAGTATAAATATTAATACCTTTCCCCTTAGTCTGTTCCAGTAATAAATACAGATCACGGAGATCATGTCCGGAAATTACAATAAAGGGCCCTTTTTCAATCTTCAATGGAACAGTAGTAGGAATCGGATTCCCGTATGTTTCAGTATTGGCTTTATCCAACAGTTCCATACATTTAAGATTTACCTTCCCGGTCTCCATCACAATAGGAAACAATTCATCCATTCCTAAATCATCTCCAACAGCCCGTAATCCTTTGTAAAAGAACTGATTAACCTCATTGTCCGTATATCCTAATACCAATGCATGAAAAGCATAGGCTGCCATTCCTCGAAGCCCAAAGAGAATAAGGGATTTAAGAGAGCGGATATCTTCACTTTCATTCCACAATTCTTTCATATCATACTCAACACTACTACACTGTGAAGTCAGCTTTTTCCTTTCTCGGCGGACCGCATCAATCTGACGCTGTACTGCATTATTATCAAAATTTACATTGGTAACAGTAGTAAAAAGTCCTTCAATCATAGCACGATGAGTGGATGAAGTAGGTTCACTAACATCTGCCACACGAGCAAGACCTATAAGAGCTCCGGTTAATTCATCCTGTAAAATAGCGGTATCCTCTTTTTTGCCGCATACACCTTGTGTTCCGGTACAACCTTTGCAACCTGCAGTTTGCTCACATTGAAAACAAAACATATTTGACATATTTACCCCTCCATTTTTATTTGATTTTTTTGATTACTTTTTTCAAACGGAAATATAACAGTCAACATCATCTTAAACATTTCCTTAGCAAAAACTCTGTGAGGTTTATTGGCAGGCATAACCAATGTCTCCCCTTTTTTTACCAGATGCTCTTTACCATCTACTACAAATAGGCCGTTACCTTCTAAAACAGTCACCATAGCATCACCATCTGAATCATGAGTACTAATTTCCTCGTTTTTATCAAAGGCAAATAATGTAATACTTACGTACTCATTCTGTGCCAATGTTTTACTGACAATTTGTCCTGGTTGAACCTGCACTTGATCTGCCAATGATAACACTGTTTCATGCAAAATATTTTTAATAAAAACTTCTTCCATAATAACCTTCCTCCTATTCTTCTAAAATTTGACCATCTATAGATATAATTACAACCTGCCACGGAATCATTTTTTTACTGTTAATAAGTGCTTTCTTTACCGCATTTTCGATACCGCCACAACATGGTACCTGCATACGAACTACCTTAACACTTTTTATATTGTTATTCTTAAATATTTCTGTTAACTTTTCAGCATAATCGCCTTCGTCTAACTTGGGACATCCAATTAAAGTAATGTGATTCTTAATAAACTTACGGTGAAAATCACCATAGGCAAATGCAGTACAGTCCGCAGCTATAAGCAAGTTCGCATTATTAAAATAAGGTGCATTTACCGGAACCAATTTAATTTGTACAGGCCACTGCATAAGTTTGCTTTGTACGGCTTCAAAATTATCGACAGATTCAGGCTTTGGCTGGATTGCCTTTGCCATACTGCCGGGACAGCCTCCAATGCGGTGATTAACCGCTTCTTCGTTATATGCCAAAGCTTCCCGCTCTTCAAAGGATATAGCCCCAGTCGGACAAACGGGTAGACAATTTCCCAATCCGTCGCAGTAATCATCACGGATAAGTTTCGCTTTACCATTTATAATTGCAATAGCTCCTTCATTACAAGCATCAGCACACATTCCACAGCCATTACATTTCGTTTCATCAATTTTTATAATTTTACGAATCATAACCGTTTCATCCTTTCTCTTTCCTTGATTTTTCGATTTCATTATATTATAATAAAATCATTAAATCTGTTGTTTTTACAACGTAAAAGGAGAAAATATGAAAGAATATTTAAAAGTTTTAAAAATCGTTCCTCTTTTTAAGGATATAAATGAAGTGGAAATAAACACAATGCTCAAATGCTTAAATGCCCATAAGAAAAGCTACAAAAAAAATGAAATCATACTGATGGCAGGTCAATCGGTTACCGAGGTCGGAATTGTACTGTCAGGATGTGTACAAATAATGCGGGAAGACATATCAGGAAATCGTACAATTTTAGCTCGATTTGAGAAGGGCAATCTTTTTGCGGAGGCCTTTGTCTGTTCCAATATAAAAACACTCCCGATTACTGTATCTTCCATATCAGAAAGTGTCATCCTGTTTGTCGATTACCATCGGATTATCACTACATGTTCTTCTGCTTGTGTTTTCCATGCTAAATTGATTAAAAATATGATGGCAATTTTAGCAGATAAGAATATTATGCTGAGCGGAAAAATCGAGCACCTGTCCAAGCGAACTACAAAAGAAAAGCTGTTGTCCTATCTCTCAGAACAAGCAGCTATAAAGGGCAATAATGAATTTACAATTCCATTTAACCGACAGGAACTTGCCGATTATCTTTGTGTTGACAGGAGTGCTATGTCAAATGAACTGTGTAAACTGCGCGATGAAGGTATTCTCAGTTTCCACCGCAATAACTTTATGCTCTATAAATTCAGGTAAATAATAGTTAAAAAAGACTTCTATCTAAGCATTAATCCATTAAAGAAACCATTTTTAAAACCTGCCTTATGAAAATTTTACATTAGGCAATCATAATTTCCCTATGGGTTATAAAAAACCTCTATATGCTTTACTGCATGCAAATAGAGGTAAATAGTCAAAATGTTTCATAACGTACTGTTTCTGTAAGGGGTTTGCGTTCTGTATTGTGTCTGTCAGGAGATTTTCTCTCTTCATCGGAATATCCAATGCCCAATATGTTTATAGGCTCAACTCCTTCAGGAAGTGCAAACTCTGCCTTAATTACATCCGGTTTGAAATAACCTACCCATATAGAATTAAGCCCAAGATCAGTGGCTTCCAGAATCATATGAGTTGCGACAATTGAAGCATCAATTTCTGCTGTATCCTTTCCATCAAAAGCTCTCTTCCAGCTAAAAGAATGATCGGCACAAACCACAAAAGCAAGCTGTGCTCCGTATACATTTCCGGCTTTTTTAAGCTTTTCTAATCCTGCTTCCGTTTTAATGACCAATATCCTTTGAGGCTGCAGATTGGCAGCAGTGGGAGCTACCCTGCCGGCTTCCAAAATCTTTTCAAGTTTTACCTGTTCCACTTTTTTGTTATTAAAATTTCGCGTGGAATAACGCTTTTTTGCAAGTTCAATGAAATCCATATAAATCATCCTCTCCACAAATGTTAAATTTTATAGATCAAATTCAATATAATCTTCATCTTTTTCACGAAATCTGGTTTTCTTCGGAACAAACCTGTTACTGTCAGGCGCATAGTATACAAACTTTATACAAAATCTGTATATTATATTTATTGAAAAAATTATCATCTAAGTAATATCACATATGCAGAACCGCTAAAATTAGGTATTAAGTTATCTTTAAAATTTTCTTCTTCAACAGGATCTTCAATATATTCTGTTTCAGAAGATGGTTCAGTATAAGGATTGATTGGCTCATAAACGGTTTTTGTTTTTGGTATAATTATCAATACATATAATCCGATTATTAAAGAAATCAATAAAATTACATTTTTAACTTTTTTCATAATTTATGATTTCTCCTTTTAGATTTATTTAAAAAGCATTTATAATTAATAACATTATATACATATCTCATTAATAAATGCAATAAAAGAAAAAGCTTTCCGGCTTAAAATAAACAATAATTTAATGAAAACACAATAAATTTATGGTATAATAACTAAATGGTTTTTAAATATCGAAAGGAAAGGTAAGTATTATGATAACTGTTAATAATGTAAGTTTAAGATATAAAGATCAAAAACTTTTTGAAGATGTAAATTTAAAGTTTACTCCCGGCAATTGCTATGGTGTAATCGGAGCCAACGGTGCCGGAAAGAGTACTTTCTTAAAAATATTATCCGGAGAAATAGAACCCAATACAGGAGAAGTAAGTATTTCTCCGAATACCCGTATGTCTGTCTTGAGGCAGGATCATTTTCAATACGAAAATTTCAATGTATTGGATACGGTAATAATGGGAAACGCAAGGCTTTATGAGATAATGAAGGAAAAAGACATAATATACGCAAAACCGAATTTTAACGATGAAGATGGCATAAAAGCGGCTGAATTGGAAGCGGAATTTACAGAACTGGACGGGTGGACGGCTGAATCGGAAGCTTCATCTCTCCTTCAAGGATTAGGAATAGATATAGAATTGCATAGTAAAAAGATATCCGAGCTATCAGGTAATGAAAAAATGAGAGTGCTTTTAGCCCAAGCTTTGTTTGGAAAACCCGGAATACTTATTTTGGATGAACCGACAAATTATCTCGACATTAAATCTATTACATGGCTGCAAAATTTTATTATCGATTTTAAAGGTACCGTAATCGTTGTATCTCATGATAGACATTTCTTAAACGAAGTCTGTACCTATATGGCGGATATTGATTATGGAAAAATTAAATTATATGCCGGTAATTATGATTTCTGGTACGAATCCAGCCAGTTGGCCCTTCAAATGATGAAGGATCAAAATAAGAAAAAAGAGGAAAAAGCTAAGGAACTTCAAGAATTTATCGCAAGATTCAGTGCTAATGCTTCTAAATCAAGGCAGGCTACTTCCCGTAAAAAATTGTTGGAAAAACTAACTATAGACGAAATACAACCTTCAAACAGAAGATATCCTTTTATTTCGTTTCAAATAGATAGGGAAGTAGGAAATGAAATACTCTCCGTAGAAGGATTATCTAAAAGTATAAATGGTGTTGAAATTTTAAAAAATATCAGCTTCAGAGTTGTCAAGGGAGATAAGATTGCCCTTGTAGGGGAAAATGATGTTGCAAATTCCACATTACTTAAAATATTGGCAGGTAAAATGGAGCCGGACAGTGGAAGCTATAAGTGGGGAATTACTATTAGCAGGTCCTATTTCCCAAATGATAATTCCAAATTTTTTAATGATGTGGATTTGAATCTTATAGATTGGATGAGACAGTTCTCGGAAGAAAAGTCCGAAAACTATTTGAGAGGTTTTCTGGGAAGGATGTTGTTTTCCGGCGATGAAGCTTTGAAAAAGGCAAAAGTTCTGTCAGGCGGAGAAAGAGTAAGATGTATGCTTTCGAGAATGATGCTTAAAAACGCCAATTTTCTCATACTGGATCAACCCACCAATCACCTCGATTTGGAATCAATTACCGCATTAAACAATGGATTAAAGGATTATAAAAGTAATATGATATTTACTTCTCATGATCATCAATTTATACAAACTATAGCAAACAGGATAATGGAAATTACTCCTGAAAGATTTGTCGATAAAAATATGACATATGACGAATATTTAGAAAAGATGAACATTTAATTTCCTGGGAAATATTTTGTTTATTATGGCAAATAAATTTTAATACTCTAAACTTCAAACCACCGGCACAATATTTTTGTTTCCCTGTGGCAGCAAGAATAATTGCAAACAGGTATAACAGCGTTGAGTAATTTAACACTTTTAACTCCGTTATTAACCAATTTTTTTATTATAACAGTAAAAAAATAACAGTACTAATTTATACTGTTATTTTTTAGTTATAATAAAAAATGAGCTTGAGTTTCTTTAAAATTTGTATTTGCAGTCTATTATTTAAATAAAAAGTAAATTTCATTTCGTCTCGATGATAAAGTCCACACGCCTGTTTAAAGCCCTCCCCATTGCAGTATTGTTATCGGCAATTGGGTGAAATTCACTATAACCAACTGCAGAAAATTTATCCGCTCCAAGCGAAGATACCTCTAAAAGTCGTTTAAGAATATTAACAGCCCGACTCGTAGATAACTCCCAGTTGCTGTTGAACTGTTCATTGTGTATGGGACGGTTATCCGTATGTCCTTCTATCCGGACCATATTAATAGAATCTTTATAATTTTCCAGTATATTGGAAATATTGTTAAGTATTTTCTCAGCCTTCGGGTCAATAGTAGCCTGTCCGGAATCAAAAAGAGCAGAATCCCTCATACGTATCAAAACCACACCTTCCCCTTCGTCAATAACACTTATTTGTGTAGAAAACTCAGACTCCTTAATATAAGAATTTATATCTTCAACAAAACTATCAAACTTCTGCTGTGTCGCCACAGTCTGCTCTTGAGCTGAAGCAGTCGCAGGCCTGTTTGCTGCTGCCTTGGAGGTTACTACTCTATCTGCTATGGCAAATGAAAATAAAATTACGAATATTGCAAGTAAATCAGTCATCATATCACTATAGGAAGTTAACCAACCTGGTGACTCGTCATCAGAATCATCATCAGAATCATCATATCTTCCACTCATTTTCATAATTGGCTAAGCCACCTCCTTTATCTTAAACTTATCTTCTTGTTGACTTCTCAAATCCTTTCCACCCTTTGACATCATATAGAAAGTAAGCCTTTCTCTGATTACCTTCGGGTTCTGACTTTCTTCAATAGCCATAAGGCCTTCAATAAACAACTCTTTCCTTGTTACCTCGTTTGCATTCATAACCTTTAACCTTTTAGACATAGGCAAAAAAATAACATAAGCAAGAAAAGCTCCATAAAAAGATGTGACCAATTCAATAGCCATTAAAGGCCCTAATTTAGTTGGGTCCTCTAAATTTATGAGCATAGGAATAAGGCCGACATACGTCCCTACAAGGCCAAGAGATGTTACTTCACTTCCTATCATGTCCAGCATTTCCCACCCTTTCTTATGTCTCTGCTTCATAAAATAAATCTCCGTTTGTAAGGATTCCATGAGCTGATCCTTATCGGCACCATCTATTATGAGCATTATACCTTCCTTTAAAAATTTATCATCGGTAATTTCATCAACCGTATCTTCAAGGGCAAGAAATCCTTCCTTCCTTGTAATTTCAGCAAGGCTTACTATGGTGTCAATGTCTTTTTCTACATCAAATTTTTCATTGATAAATGCTTTCTTCATAACCGGCCTAAGGGTTTTTAGCCTGTCCACTGGAAATGATAAAACAACAGCTCCCACCGTACCACCTATTGTAATACAAAACGAAGGCAAGTTTAAAAATGTTCTAATATCACCTGATGCCATAATTGAAATAGCTATACATCCTACACCAATTATTAATCCGATCCATGTCGATTTTGATCTTGACAATATAAAACCTCCTTCTCAATTGGCTTACCCTACTCTTATGTATCCATGACTGTTCTTCAGTATCCTGCTATAGAAAAACGTATCATACATATTATTGCTGTAGTATGCCTCATTAAAATTTCACTTTCACAAAATCCAAAATTGGATTTTATCCTTTAATTAAGTTTCTATTTATATATCGGATATCTCACAATTAACTTAACCCGTTTTACTAAATTTTTAATGAAAAGCGCCAAAAGTTTATATTTAAAAATCCTTTACATCTTTTGAGCGATATTGTATAATAATATAAATAATTGATTTTAAAGGAGATGAGAGTTTAGTGTATCAGTGTGGAATTCTTTTAAATTGTTTAGCTTAAACCAAGGGAGAAGTCTGCCCTTTTTTAAGCAAACAAATTTAATAAGAATTCACGAGATATATTAAAACTCTTTTTTATAACTTAAAGGGAAGTCTTAATTTGCCCTAATGTCTGACATTACTTGGGTTTCAAAAAAAGCTTTCTTAATATGATGTTTCAATTTATGACAATATAAAACTATGACTTTAAGGAAAGAGAATATTAATATTCTCTTTCCTTTTTTATTTAGGAGGGAATTTATATGAGTGTTTTAAATGTTGAAAATTTAAGTTTTTCTTTTGGAGATAAACCGGTATTAAAAAACATATCTTTCGCTCTTCAAAAGGGAGAACACGCAGGGTTAGTCGGAATTAACGGTGCAGGAAAGACCACATTCTTTAATATTTTAATGGGAAATTTGGTTCCGGACGAAGGGTCCGTTTATAAATCGTCATCTATAAATATCGGATATCTTGATCAACATTCTGAATTCAACAAGGAATATAGTATCAAAGATTGGCTGAAATCTGCTTTTGATAAATTATATCTTATTGAAAGAAAAATGATAAAAATTTCAGATAGTATGTCTTGTACAAATTCAGATTCAGAGAAAATGAAAAAACTACTTAATGAATATGGAAAGTTCCAAGACAGGCTTGACAGAAGCGATTTTTATAAAATAGACAGCTTAATAGAAAATGTGGCAAGAGGCCTGGGACTGTATCAATTAGGGATGGATACTTCCGTGGATAAATTGAGCGGAGGCCAGAGAACAAAACTAAAGCTCGCAAAGCTTCTTTTAATGAATCCTGACCTTCTTCTGTTGGATGAACCTACTAACTATCTCGATAAAGAACATATAGATTGGCTTGCAGATCATCTCAACAATTATCCTAACAGCTTCATAGTCATATCTCACGATACGATTTTTCTCAACAATATAACAAATGTAATATTTAATATTGAATTTGGATATTTAAAAAGATACCCTGGAAATTATAAAAAATTTCTAATGCTGAAAGATGAAGAAACCAAAAGATATACAGACATGTATAACAGACAACAAAAAGAAATAAATAAGATGGAGGAATTCATAAACAAAAATATTGTCAGAGCATCCACTACTAAAAGAGCCCAAAGCAGAAGAAAACAGTTGGAAAAGATGGAGAAGATAGAAAAACCTTTGAAAATTTCAAAACCCCATTTCAACTTTCAGGAAGCAAGAAATTCCGGAGAATTGGTCTTTAGATGTACTAACATGAACATAGGATATTACTATCCTATTATTAAAAATCTAAATCTCAAGATAATGAGAGGAAACAAAATTGCTGTTGTAGGATGTAACGGTATCGGAAAATCAACTTTACTAAAAACAATCATGGGAATAATCCCTCCCCTAACAGGAAAAATAGATATGGGAAACTATCTTTACCCCGTATACTTTGAACAGGAAACAAAGTCCACGAACTATACTCCTTTAGAAGAAATATGGAAGGACTTCCCTCAAAAAAAACAGCAAGAAATAAGAGGAGTCTTGGCTCAATGCGGTTTAAGACAGGAACATATTCTGCAAAAAATTTCATCTTTAAGCGGTGGAGAACAATCAAAGGTAAGACTGTGCAGATCAATGATGATTCCCAGTAATTGGCTCTTATTAGATGAACCTACCAATCATCTTGATGCAGATGCCAAAAATGCTCTGAAGGAAGCTTTAATCAATTATGGAGGAACTATACTTTTAGTTTGCCATGAAAAAGAATTCTTTGAAGACTGGGTAACGGATATATGGAATATGGAAAAATATATCTAAAAATTTGGCTAACTTATAAAGTTTATAGGTTAGCCAAATAAATATAATTATAAATATTCATCAAATTCCTTTAAACTTCTCCTTATATTACCTTTATATCCTCTTACACTATGGGCAGTAATCATGGAATTCAATACCGCTTCTTCACATGCTTCCGCTGCCGCTCTAAAGGCCAAATCAATTTTACCTTCTTTTATCATCTTTATATTAAATATATCATCTCTTTCATCACTATTTATAATATTTGCCGTTGAGAATCCAATGACAATTTCTCCGCTGCCATTTCCCATATAAGATCCCAATTTTGCTAATCCTATACTTGTCCTTTTGCATATCCTTTTTAATTGCCGGCTGGATACAGGCAAGTCGGTAGCTACAATCATTATTATCGAACCTTTATCTTTTTTCTCCTCCACTTTCATTTTGTGCAATATTTTCTTTCCAACATTATTACCATTTATAGTAAAATCATTAAGAAGTCCGTAATTTGACTGTACCAATACTCCCACAGTATATTTTCCCCCGCTTAAATCTATGATTCTGGATGCAGAACCTATTCCTCCCTTCAACTGGTGACAGCTCGTCCCTTTTCCCGCTCCCACATCTCCTTCTTCAAAATCTTCACAGGCAGATTCTATTGCCTTAAGTACATGTTCTTTCCTTACAGCCCTATTTTTGATATTACTTAATCCGGAGTCATTACATTCACATATTATAGGATTTATTGACTCTGCTTTTATATTATCCTTTTCACATTCATTTATCACATATTCCACAATACTGTCATAAACAATTCCTACATTTAATGTGTTTGTCAATGCTATAGGCGTTTCCAATGTCCCCAGTTCATCAATCTGAATAAGGCCTGTAGTCTTTCCGAAACCGTTAAAAACATGAGCTGCAGCAATCAACTTATTTTTAAATATATTTTCTCCATGAGGCAATATAACCGTAACTCCCGTTTTGTCTTCCTGAGTATCTATTGTACAATGCCCTACTTTTACACCTTCCACATCCGTTATTTTATTCAATCTTCCTTTAACCATTTTCCCTATTTTAATATCATAATCTTCTATTCTCGTTTTATTTGACATTCATACTTCCTCCCTCTATTATCTTTAAATACTTTTTGTATTCCCACTCAATCACAGGATTTCAATTCCCTCAAAAATGTAATACTACAGATATAACCCATTTAATGCCTTTTGACTGAGTGATTAGACGAAATTTTGTAACTTTTAATCGTATTGTTATTCGCTACAATTTTATTTTACAATAATGTCAAATATATATTAAGGAAATTTTAATTTTCTCAATACCTTCACCCTTATTCATATAATTTGAATATCTGTGTTATAATATTAAAGGGTGATAAATTATGAAAATACTTATTGACAGCGACGGATGTCCCGTTGTTCATTTGGCAATTGAAATAGGTAAATCTTATAACTTGGATGTAATTGTAGTTAAAAACTATTGCCATGAAATATATGATGAGTATGCTTCTATAGTTACTGTAGACAAATCTCCGGATAGTGCTGATTTTTATATCGCCAATAAGGCCAAAAGCGGGGATATCATTGTTACTCAGGATTATGGCCTTGCTGCCTTAGCCCTTGCCAAAAACGCTTTTTGTATAAATCAAAACGGTCTTATTATAAATTCAAAGAATATTGAACAATTATTAGAGCAAAGATATATAAATAAAGAACTCCGAAAAAATCACAGGTATTATACTAAATTCAAAAAAAGAACTTCTCAATGGGATATTCAGTTTGAAAAAAATTTAAAAAGATTAATAGAAATAAACCTTCCTTCCCAAATTAATTGCAATAATCAGTAAAACATTATTGTATTTCCAACTGGTTTTTTGCCATTATGATTTTAATATCCTCGTAGGTAATGTCTTTCGGTAAAGATTCTTTAATCGGCTTTAATCTTTTTAATCCCAATTTTCTTATAGCGTCTAATACTCTTTTTTCCTTAAGGGAATCGTCAATAAATCTTGACCAATCTACTTCTAAACCATTCCCTTCACATTTTTTAAGATGTTCGATTATAGTATTAACCGTAAAATTTCTTATTTTTGCAATTTCTTCTAAAGAAAGACCTTTCAGATAACAATCGTATGTAATTTTATATCTGTTGTATTTTTCATCTTCCACAGAAGCCGCAGCCTTTGACGGTTTTAATTCAATCTCATTTTCCTCACAATATTTTTTAATTACTGATATAAAGTCTTCTCCGTAACTTTCATATTTTTTAATTCCGACCCCGCTTATTGTCAAAAGTTCTTCTCTATTTTTAGGAAGATAGGAAGCCATTTCTCGCAAAGTGGAATCGTGAAATATCATAAATGGAGGAAGACTTTTCTTTTGAGATATTTTGTATCTTAATTCCTTTAATTTTATAAATAAATTCTCGTCAAATTTTTCTATGCCTATTTTTTTCACAGGCTTTTCTATTTCCATCTTTTTCTCTATTAAATATCTTTTATGATAAACTTTAACCTTACCTGTCAAGATTTCCTTTGATCTTGTTGTAAATTTCAATATGGGAAATTTATCTGCGGTAATTTCTATATATCCTTTTGACGTTAATGTCATGGCAATTTCTCTTACTGCCCATTCACTATAGTCTGCCATTATTCCATAGGTGGATACTTTATCAAGGCCAAGCTCCAATATTTTCTTATTTTTTGAACCTCTTAATACTTGTATTATAGTACCCAGCCCGAATCTTCCATGGGTTCTATATATACATGATAAAATCTTTTGAGCTTCTATGGTTACGTCAATCATCTCGGACTTGTCCAAACAATTACCGCAATTGTTACAATTTTTCTTTTCCGGAGTTTCTCCGAAATAAGATAATATAAAATTTCTCAAACACTCATCAGTATTGCAATAATCTACGAGATATTGAAGATTTTCATACATCACAGTTTCTCTCTCCAAAGAAAAATTACTATTTTGAATAATAAATTTTTGTTTAACAATATCCCCAGGAGAATAAAGAAGTATGCAATCACTTTTTTGTCCGTCTCTTCCCGCTCTGCCTGCTTCCTGATAATATGCCTCCATATTTTTAGGCATATTATAATGAATTACAAATCTTACATCCGGTTTATCTATCCCCATCCCAAAAGCATTTGTTGCAATTATTATCCGAGATCTGTTAAATATAAAACTGTCCTGATTTTCCTGCCTCTCTTCCGAATTCATTCCGCCATGATACTGGACAGCGGAGATTCCTCTTTCCGTAAGTTTTTTAAACAGGGATTCCACGGTTTTTCTGGTAGCACAATATATTATTCCTGAATCTTCTTCATAGTTGTTCTTTAAATAATTTAAAACATAGGAAAACTTATCATTAACTTTAACTACCTGATAAAACAAATTAGGTCTGTCAAATCCCGTTATGGATTCTATAGGATCACTTAATCCTATTAATTCTTTTATCTCTCCTACTATTTCTTTTGTGGCCGTAGCTGTAAAAGCTCCAACAGGAGGTCGATATTTCAACGATTTTATAAATTGTGGAATTTGGAGATAGCTCGGCCTGAAATCATGTCCCCACTGACTTATACAATGAGCTTCATCTACTGCAATAAAAGAAATATTTATGCTTTCGGTCAAATTGATAAAAATTTTTGTATTTAAACGCTCCGGAGCAATATATAATATTTTATATTTTCCTGCTTTCACATCGTATAATCTCTCAATAAATTCTTTATGGTCAAGGGAACTATTAATAAATGTAGCTTTTATTCCCATCTCATTTAGAGAATCCACCTGATCTTTCATCAACGATATCAGAGGAGAAATCACTATAGTAACACCTTGAAGAATAACCGCCGGCAACTGATAGCACAGAGATTTTCCTCCTCCCGTAGGCATTATTCCCAGCACATCTTCTCCTTTAAGTATTCCTCTAATTAATCTTTCTTGTCCCTTTTTAAATTTATCATATCCAAAATAAGTTTTCAGAACATCATAAATATCCATTTTTCTTCTCCCTTACTTAATTATCCAATTAACATTATACAATATTTTATAATTAAATGCGAAAGCAATAAAATAATTTTTATCTAAAAAGTTAATATATAATTATGACTTTATTAAGTAGGTGCAATCTTTATTATTAACGGAATTTAATAGCAGTTATTTCCCTGATGATAGCTGTAGCTATGGGATATGGCCCATTTTATAACCTATAGAAAATCCTATTGCCTTCCATCTCTCAAAGTATTTATCACTTCTATTTCATAATTTTCTCTTGCAATTTTAAGATATTTCATTCCTTCTTCACAATAATAGTTTGCATTTCTGTCTAAATATTGAATGAATACATTATATAATTTTTCGTTATGTTCCATTGCTATTCTTACTTCTGCCTTTACCCGGTATACAATTCCCATTTCATGAGGATTTTTCATCCTTTGAGAATAAATATCGGCATTCCTTAAACATTCCAATGCTTTATAATAATCATTTTCTTTTATATTTATTAAAGCCATAAAAGCCCCTAATATAGCTTTTCTCCATACAGAATCAAATTGATTATACAGTTCATAAGCTTTTTCAAAATATTTCTTTGATTTTTTATAATCGCCCATCTCAAATGCCGCTTGACCTGCATTTATATTGAATATGGCTAAACTCGTCAGCGAATTTTTGTTCTCACACATAGCTATAGCTTTGTCATAGTAGTTTAGCGCCTCATCAAATTTCATATTAAGTCTTCTTATTTCTCCTATATAATTATAGGATGCTGCAATGCTTAATGAATATTTACTTGCTATCTGCTCAGTTATATTAAATGTATTTATAGATTTATTTAGTAATTCTTCCGCCTCCTTATATTCTCCGCACATTATCCTATACAGCCCTTTAAGCCTTAACAATATTCCTATTTCCTTATGGTAATTACACTCCATTGCTATATCCAACCCCTGTTCCACATACTTCACCATAGCTTCCGTCTCATTAGTCTGTATACAAAAATATATCATTTGTTTATAACCTTCAAGTGCATGATCTCTGTCTTCAATGTCTAAGGATTCTTTAATCATTCTTTTTATATACTCTGTACCTTGTTCATAATTTCCGTCCCTAATCAAATACCTGCCTTTTATATGAAAAAAAGCTATCTCCAATTTTAATATTTCATTATTAGGTTTTCCTTTCCCTTTTATTTCTTTTAGCAATTCTTCTATATTCTTTAGATATTTAATTGTCTGTTCCCTGCTAAAATATGCATGTTTATATATATCATTATTTGAATCAATAATTATAGGAAACAATTCATGGCTGAAATTTAAATAATAGTTTAGACTTTTTATCTTATAATTCAGATATTTTATTTTATTGCTGCCATTGAAATAATGGTACATGAGTTTATGGTATTCATTTATATCCGCTTTGTCGCTTGATAAATTTTTTTCCAGTAAATCTCCTATCTTATTATGTAAAATTCTTTTTCTTCCCTCAGATTGATTCATATAAACAAATTCTCTCAACTTCTGATGAGTAAATTTAAAATTGATTTCACCGTCAATTTTAAGTTCTTTTAGTATAAATTTATTTTCTAATTCTTCAATTATATCTATAAGTTCCAAATCCTCTTTTCCCGTCAAATTTTTCAGTATTTCCAAAGGAACGCCATCGAAAAAAATGGATGCAATATTCAATATCTTTTTTCCTTCTTCCGATATATACAAGAATCTGCTTTTGAGTATATCCTTCATTTTTATAGACATTATATTGGTGTCTCCATTGGATTTTATTATATTTAAATATTCCGTCAAAAAAAATGTATTTCCTTCTGTTTCAGAATATATCTTCCGAAGCGTTTTATCCGATATATGAATATCCGGGAAGAGAGTTTTTACAAACATTTTTACTTCTTCTTCTGTAAATCTCGGTAAATTTATAGTTATTAATTTATTATAACTATCCATAATAGTCACAAATTTATCTACATCACTATCATATTCATTTCTGCAAGTGACAATAAATATAACATCATTTTTTTGCTGGTGAAGAATCACGCTTGTTAAAAGAGACAAGCTTTCATTATCCATCCACTG
Source organism: Sporanaerobacter sp. PP17-6a (assembly GCF_900095615.1). Taxonomy (NCBI): domain Bacteria; kingdom Bacillati; phylum Bacillota; class Tissierellia; order Tissierellales; family Sporanaerobacteraceae; genus Sporanaerobacter; species Sporanaerobacter sp. PP17-6a. Next base: position 83,116 of record NZ_FMIF01000010.1, read on the forward strand.
AATATCTTCAAATATAAAAACAACCTTTTTTTTCTCAATAATCCTTTTTAATATATATATCAAAATATCCGATATTATTTCATATTTAACATTTCCAATGCTCTCTATATATTTGATATCATTATCATTATCTTTCTCTTTTTTATGAAATTGAGGAAATACTCTTGAAATAATATCTTCCCATATTTGTGGGATATTTATTTTCTCATCCTCAAGTACATCAGATATTTCCGAAAGAATGATGTCCCATGGTTTTAAAAGATATTCTTTTTCTACCTGATAGCAATCAGCTTCAAATATATAAACTTCCTTCTCATTGATACCTTTAATAAATTTATCTTTAAGTCCAGTCTTGCCTATTCCAGCTTCTCCAACAATAATTACTGATTTTCCATTGTTTCCGAGTGTAAAATTCTCATAGTTATTTTTCAGTATCTTGAGTTCATTATTCCTTCCATAGAAAAACTCTTTCGAAGTCATACTTTCCGGTTTTTTACGTTTATTTATTATCTTCATTATCTCCTTGAAAATTTCTTCGGTATGCCAGTCAGGCGTTATTCCCAATTCCTTTTTCAACAATTGAGAAAGGTTATTGTATACATTTACGGCTTTCCCATAATTTTCTGTATTTTTATAGTAATTCATCAATATTCCATAAGCTTTTTCATCAAATTCGTCTGCAGCTATTATAAGCTTAGCATATTTTCCAATGTCCTTAAAATATGATTTCTTTTCATCTTCTTCTATTCTTTCATATATTTTTGTTATATACTGTTCTCTAAAATCCTCTTTAAGTTTGTCTAACCATTTTTCAAATCCCTCGGCATCTTTAATAAAAAATCCTTGAAGAAATTCTCCCGTATATACTTCAATACTTTTCTCATGATCCTTTAAAAAAATGTCTACGTCTGATTTTATGTTTATTTCGGGATTTAGCATTACTATAGAATTTATCGGAGATATAAACACTTCTTCATTGAAAGATTTTTTAACCTCATATATGGCATTTCTCAAATTTTTTTTTGCAATACTTTCATCTTTATCTGCCCAAAAAAGACCTGCCAGTTCATCTCTGCTTACCTGTTTCTTTAAAACCATATAATAAAATAAGGCCTCAGCTTTTTTATACGGAAAAAAAATTTTTTTGTTATTATTCATAATAACAGGGGTGCCAAACATCTTACAATATATCAAATTCATGTTTATCTTCTCTCCTTAGGAATATAAATTCATAAATCGTTTTCTTCCTTTATCTTTAATTATATTTACAATTAGCTATAAATTTCAATATAAAATTAGAATATTAATCTTTTATATAATTTTTTAAATTCTAATGAAATTTTAATGTTTCACTAATATTCCTCTAACTTTACTATATTATCCTATATATAAAGGAAAAAATAATTGATTGGAGGGATTAGCGTGAATATTACTCTTGAACAAATTGACATATTAAGAAAGAGAGCCAATGTAAGTTATAAGGAAGCTAAAGATGCATTAGAAAGGAATAACGGCAATATAGTTGAAGCTTTAACATATCTCGAAGAGCAGAACAGAATCAAAGCTGATGGCATAAAAATTGGAGATTCTTCTTTTATAAACGGCATTAAAGAAGTCATACAAAAACTGAACAAAATAAAATTCGTTGTACTAAAGGATGAAAAAACAGTATTAAACATTTCTTCTCTTTTAGCAATATTAATAGGAATTTTTACCTTCCCCGTATCCTTAATAGTATTAATATTAATTGTTATCACACACCATAAGATACGCCTTGAAAGAAGTGACAATAAAGAATGGGGAATAAACAACAAGATTGATAAATTCAGTAATACTGTTAGCTCCACTACAGATAAAGTTATAAAAGAATTTAAAGAAATATAATGAAAAAATAAACCTGCTGAATAAATATTCAGCAGGTTTATTTGTATGGTTTTAATATTATAAAAAAGTTATAATATTAAAAAGAGCTGTTTTTAAGGAGAGGAATAACATGGCAAAAAAAAGGATATTTATTATAGAAGATGAAATAAAAATCAGCAGGTTTATTCAGTTGGAATTAGAGCATGAAGGATATATAACTTATATGGAGCAGGATGGAAGAATAGGACTGGAAAAAGCCATAAATGGAGATTACGATTTGATTATACTTGATGTTATGCTTCCTTCATTAAATGGGATGGAGATATTAAGAAGGCTAAGACAAACTTCTGAAACTCCTGTAATTATCCTAACTGCCAAAGATGATATAACGGATAAGGTGATGGGTTTGGATATCGGAGCTGATGATTATATCACAAAACCTTTTGCAATAGAAGAACTCTTAGCAAGGATCAGAGTAATATTCAAACGAAAAAATGCTGCTCTACCATCAAATTCAAACATCATTCAAGTTGATAATTTAATTTTGGATACGGAAAAGTATCTTGTCACTTACAGCAATAATCCTATTGATTTAACTAAGAAGGAATTTGATTTGTTAAAATATCTCATGATAAACAAAGGATTGGTACTCACCAGAGACAATATACTTGAAAAAGTTTGGGGATACAGCTATGTTGGAAATACTAATATAGTTGATGTATATGTACGTTATCTGAGAAGCAAAATTGATGACAAATATAACAAAAAATTTATTTATACTATACGTGGAGTGGGGTATCAGTTAAAAGATGAATAATCAAAAATCTTCTTTTGAAAAGATACACGGTATAATTTTAAAAATTATATCAACAATAAAATTTATATTTAATTTTGTTAAACTAATTATAATCGTATTGTTGTTAATATTAAAGTTTATATCCAATTTAATATTTAAATTTACAGATAAGATCACCAATAAGCTTAGATTTTCCATTAAATTTAAACTTGCCTTTACTTATGTATTTATATTCATACTAATATCAATTATAACGGACGTGATAACTTTAGGAGTTTTTAACTACTATATTAATAATGAAAAAATACTTAATTACAGTAATTTTCTCTTTACAATTTTGATCTTTTCCAATATAACAGGGATTATAATGGTTATCATGATAAGCGTAAAAAATAGTGAAAAACTTATTTCTCCTATAAATAATTTAACTGATATGGCTAAAAAAATATCAATAGATGACTTAGATAAAAGAATTGATGTAAAAGGTTCTAAGGATGAATTAAAAGAGCTTGCTATAACTTTCAATAGCATGCTGGACAGAATCCAGGAATCTGTTGAAAGGCAAAATCAGTTTGTATCCGATGCATCTCACGAACTCAGAACTCCCATTGCCGTAATACAGGGATATATAAATCTTCTTGATAGATGGGGAAAGGATGATAAGGCCATTTTAAATGAATCCATCCAGGCCATTAAGGACGAATCCGAAAATATGAAACACTTAATAGAAAATTTATTGTTTTTAGCAAGAAGTGATAAACACACTCAAAAAATACACAAAGAAAAATTTATGTTTAATGAAATCATTGATGAAACTGTAATTGAAACCAAAATGATTGATAATTCTCACATAATATCAATGGAAAAGAATGAAGAATTTATTATAAATGCTGATAGGAATCTCATCAAGGAATCCTTAAGGATATTTATAGATAACAGTATAAAATACACTCCTCCTAAAGGAACCATTAAAATAAACTCTTGGAAAAAGAATTATACTGCAATTATAACAATTGAAGATACGGGGATAGGAATTTCGAAAAAGGATCTTCCTCATATATTCAACAGATTCTATCGGGCCGATAAGGCAAGAAATAGGGAGAAAGGCGGTACAGGTCTTGGACTTCCCATCGCAAAGTGGATAATAGAAAGCCATGAAGGAATTATAAATGTAACAAGCGAACAAGATAAAGGCACAAAAATTAAAATTGAACTTCCCTTATAAAAAGGGTATATATTTAAAAAAATATGACGGACAAGCTTAATTTATAAAAAATTTATGAACTTAATGATCATATCAATATTGCAAAGGGAGGAATAAATATGTTAAAAGAATTTAAGGAGTTTGCTTTAAAAGGAAATGTAGTGGATTTAGCTGTAGCTGTAGTTATAGGCGGAGCCTTCGGCAAAATAGTATCATCTCTGGTCGACAGCATTATTATGCCTTTAGTCGGAATACTAATCGGAGGAATAGATTTTTCTTCTTTATCATTAACAATAGGCAATGCAAGTATAAAATATGGAGAATTCATACAATCAGTAATAGATTTCTTGATTATTTCGTTTGCTATATTTTTATTCATTAAATTAACAGGTTCTTTTTTTAAAAAGAAGAAAGAGGAGGAGCATGATAAAGAACCTAAGTTAACTCCTTCAGAAAAGTATCTTGAAGAGATCAGAGATTTGCTGAAAAACAACACCAATTAATACATTCTTTAATAAAAAAGGCTTTCTTAATATTAATATTTCAATAGAAGCCTTTTTTATTAAGAACAACTGCTATTCATTTAAATCCGTATGTTCTCCCGATACCATATATATAATGCTTTCACAAATATTTGTGACATGGTCCGCAACCCTTTCTATATACTGGCTTATAAGAAGAAAATAAGTTGATTGTTTAATCTTTTTCGTATCTTCCATCATTAATACCAACAGTTCTCTAAAAATCTGAGAATATAATGCATCTACTATGTCATCTCTTTTTGATATTTCTCTTGCTCTATCCATATCTTCATCCATATATGCAGATATACTATCTTTCAACATTCCTGTTACAATTTCTCCCATTCTGGGTATATCTATTAATTCTTTAATATATTTTTCTTTATAAATTCTCTTTGTAATTTTAGCTATATCAACACCATGGTCGGCAACTCTTTCTAAATCGGTAATTATTTTAAATGTTGCGGTAATTAATCTTAGATCCTTAGCTGCCGGCTGTTGAAGAGCAATAAGTCTCGTACAAGCTGTCTCTATTTCTACTTCCATTCTATCAATTTCATCATCTAAATTTATCACTTCTTCAGCCAACTTTGTATCCTGGTTTCTTAATGACTTAATAGAATCGTTTAAAGATTTTACTACCAATTCACACATTTTTAGAATCAAATCATGTAAATTTGCCAAATCCTTATCTAAATAATTTCTCGTCATGAATTTTCACCTCCATCTCAATTTTATCCGAACCTTCCTGTTATATAATCTTCGGTTCTTTTATCTTTAGGATTAAAAAATATATTTTCCGTAGAATCGAATTCAACTATTTCTCCCAGCATGAAAAAGGCCGTATCATCAGAAATCCTTCCTGCTTGTTGCATATTATGGGTAACTATTACGACAGTATAATCATTTTTCAATTGTCCAATTAAATCTTCTATCTTAAAAGTGGATGCAGGGTCAAGAGCTGATGTAGGTTCATCCATCAATAGAACATCCGGCTCTACCGCTAATGCTCTTGCTATACAAAGCCTCTGCTGTTGTCCTCCGGAAAGAGCTAAAGCTGATTTATTAAGTCTGTCCTTTACCTCATCCCAAAGAACCGCTTTGTTTAAACTTTTTTCTACGATTTCATTTAATTTTTTCTTATTCTTTATCCCGTGTATTTTAGGTCCATAAACTATATTTTCATATACGGACATAGGAAAGGGATTAGGATTTTGAAAAACCATTCCCACCTTTTTTCTTAAATCAATTACGTCATACTGGTTTATATCTATCCCGTCTAATTTTAAGGAACCTTCTATTCTAACGCTGTCTATTAAATCATTCATCCTATTTAAAGTTCTTAAAAATGTGGACTTTCCACAGCCTGAAGGTCCTATAAGGGCTGTCACACTCTTTTCTTTTATATTTATATTTATATCCTTAAGAGCATGAAAATCTCCGTAATATAAATTCAAGTTTTTAATTTCTATTTTATTCTTCGTTTCATTCTCTATCATTTTTATCCTCCTATGCTTTGGAAAGTTTTTTCATTAATTTATTGGCTATAAGATTAATTATCAAAACGGTAATTATTAATACTGTGGCAGTCGCATAAGTATTCCCTTGCGATAATCCTTCCGATGCTAATATATAAAGATGAACGGCCATGGTCCTTCCCGGCCTCCATATGGATTCCGGAAGCCCAAGAGAACTTCCTGCTGTAAATATAACCGCTGCCGTTTCTCCTATTACTCTGCCGATTCCCAATATTATTCCCGTCATTATCCCGGGCATAGCCGCAGGAATTACAACTTTATATATTGTCTGCCACTTAGTAGCTCCTAAAGCCAAACTTCCTTCCCTGTATGATACGGGAACTGCTTTGATAGCTTCTTCGGAAGTTCTGATTATAGTAGGAATTATCATTAAAGTAAGAGTAAGTCCTCCGGATACTATGGAATATTTTAAATTAAGAGCCACTACAAAGAATACATATCCAAACAAGCCAAATATTATTGAAGGAACCCCTGCTAACGATTCTGTTCCAAATCTGATGGTTTTTAATATAATTCCCTCCTTTGCATATTCGGTTAAAAATATAGCCGCACAGACTCCTATAGGTCCGGCTATTATGATAGAAAACAACGTGAGATATATTGTAGTTATAATAACGGAAAAAATTCCTCCTTCTCTCCCCATATTTTCAGGCTCTTTTGTTAGAAAATCCCACGATAAATGAGGTATACCATTAATAAGAATTTTACCTATTATTGCAACTAAAATTATGATAGTTATTATACCACAAAATTTTATTATACCAAATGCAAATTTTTCCGCTCTTTTCGTAGATGCAATAGAATTTTTATGTTCCATATCATCTTTCATTTGTTTTCACCTGCCCTATTATATATCATATTCGCTATAATATTTAATATCATTATAAATATAAACAATACAACACCTGTGGCAAATAAAGCTTTTTGATGTTCTGCAGATGCATATCCCATTTCGATTCCTATATTTCCTGTAAGAGTTCTTGCAGGAGATAATATACTTTGAGGAATAATAGCGGTATTTCCAAGTACCATAATAATCGCCATAGTTTCCCCAATAGCCCTACTCATTCCCAATACAACGGAAGCGGTAATTCCTGATTTCGCAGATGGAACTATTACGCGATATATGGCTTGCCAATGAGAAGAACCCAAACCAAGGGAACCTTCCTTATATGTAGAAGGCACAGCTTTTATGGCGGATTCAGAAATATTTACTATTGTAGGCAATATCATTATGGCAAGTATTATACTTCCCGCTAAAATACTAAATCCTTGATTATTAAATACCTTTTTAATAAAAGGAACGATTACAGTAAGTCCATATAGTCCATATATTACTGATGGTATTCCGGCCAATAATTCAATTGCGGGCTTTACTATCTTCGCAAATTTTTCATTAGCGATCTCAGCTAAATATACAGCACATCCTACTCCTATAGGAACCCCTAATATTAACGCCCCTAAAGTAGTAAGAATTGTTCCTATTATCATAGGAAATATCCCATATTCATATCTTAAAGGTGCCCATGTCGTTCCCAATAAAAACTTCTTTATGCCATATTTAAACATTATGGGAACTCCCTCTCTGAAAATAAAATAGGTAATCAATACTAAACCAAATATGGCAGTCAGAGCACATAAAAACAGTATAATTTCAATTAATCTCTCGTGAAATTTCACATTTCCACCTCCACATTCATCCTCATTCATAAATCATCATAATATTCTCATGTTATTTCTATGTTAACATGATGTTAAAATTATGTTAAATCCATGTTAAGTATGATGCCCAAATACCCATAAAAATTTTCAAAATAAAAGAGGCCTTTGTTGAACTTAGAAAGCCTCTTTTAAAACCCATTCAGGGACAAATATAATTAATAAAAAAGGCAGTGAACACTGCTTTTCCCAATGTTCCTGCCTTTTTAAACAAAGCCTACTATTTTACTTTTAAATAATGATTTTCCTCTATTAAATTCTGGCCTTCATCACTTAATACAAAATCAATAAAATCTTTTGCAAGTCCTGTAGGCTCTTCTTTCGTTACCAATAAAAACGGTCTGGCTAATTTATAAGTGCTGCTGTATATATTATCTTCCGTACATTCATTTCCGTCAACTTTTAAAACCTTTAAATCCTTAGAACCTTCTACGCTGCCAAAGGAAGCAAATCCTATGGAACTTTCATCTCCCGCAACTGTGGTCATAACTGCTCCCGTTGATCCTTGAGTTATTGCTCCGGCCATAGTTTTATCAACTTTATTGCCATTCTCTTCAACTTCCAATCCCGTTAATTCTATAAAGGCTCCTCTTGTTCCTGAACCTTCCTCTCTGGTTACAACAGTTATCTTTCCTGATTTTCCGCCTATTTCACTCCAGTCTTTAATTTCACCTGTATAAATCTTTCTGATTTGCTCTGTAGTAAGATCTTCTACACTATTTGCCGGATTAACTATGACGGCTATTCCATCAATAGCTATTTTATACTCTTTTAACGACTTTTCTTCATCTTTAAGTTCTCTTGAAGACATTCCTATATCAGATGTTCCGTCCATTGCTGCCTTTATTCCTACTCCTGAACCTCCGCCCTGAATATCTATTACATCATTTGGATGAGCTTCTTTATATTTTTTAACCAATTCATCAGCTAAGGGCTGTACTGACGTGGACCCATTGACTAATATTTTTCTGGATTCTCCATTTGTCTGATCTCCTGCCGGTGCAGTATCATCTTTCTTCCCACAACCTGTAAAAATTCCCATTACCAAAATAATCACACACAGGAATGCAAATATACTCTTTGATTTCATTAATATTCCTCCTCAAAATTATTATTTCCATACTTCTCACTTTTTATTTACAAGTAAATTATAATCTCCCTCTGTTAAGAAATTGTAAAGCCGGAGTTAAAGATAGGTAAAATTATGAAATACTTATATTAAACTGTTTATCAGCCATTCCGCATCCCGTGCTATATAATCAATTCTATCTTTATATCTGTCGGAGTACTCAAGGATTAAATCCTTATTGGGAGTAAATGTCTTATATAACTTTATAAATTTTTCAAAATCAAAGCTGCCTTCTCTAATCCCGTTATGAGAATCATGAATCCCATCATTATTGTGTAAATGATAAGCTATGATTTTTTCTGTATTCCAACTATTCGCATTTACATGTCCAACATCTATTAATAAAGGAATTTAATGTTTGACCATCAAAAACATGGATTTTTTCTGGGCTGAAAATAACATTTATCTGTGAGCCATATTCATATTCCATATTATCTACCAGAGCTATTATCTCCGTTTTTCCAACATCTATATAAATCCCCTTTTTATTCCCGTAATTTTCCATATATTTTATTGTCCCTTTAACAGAAAACCTGTCTTTTGCTTTTGTTAGTATGATATCTTCTGGCCTTATCCCTATATATACTACATCTGAGCTATTTTTTTCAGATATAAGTTTACACCAGTCATCATGTAAATCATAATTTATTTCATTAAACCATATATCTCCGTGTTCATATCTTCCCTTAATTATATTCATAGGAGGTGAGCCTACAAAATTAGCTGTAAATACATTTTTAGGCCTCCTATATACTTCCTCCGGGGTTGACAGCATCTGCAATTCTCCTTTATTAAATAATGCTATTCTGTTACCTATAGTCATAGCTTCTGTTTGGTCATGAGTTACATATACATATGTTTGCTGAAAAATATCATGAAGTTCAACCAAGCCTTTTCTTGCACTGACTCTTAGCTGAACATCCAAGTTAGATAAAGGCTCATCTAAAAGAAAATAGTCCGCTCTCTTTACTATGGCTCTGGCAAGAGCAACTCTCTGCCTTTGACCACCCGATAATTCTTTTGGTTTTCTGTTTTTCAACCCATCGAGTTTCAGTAATTCTATAGCCTTTTTGTACCTTTTATCTATTTCTGCGGGACTTATCTTATGAACCTTCATTCCATATTTTATATTGTCTTCAACACTCATGTGAGGATACAGAGCATAATTCTGAAATACCATGGCAACATTTCTTTGCCCGCTTGGTACTTCGTTAACCTTTTTTCCTGCCATTATCAAATATAATGTCTTTCATTTAAACCCTCCTATTACTTTATACCGGAAAAAGAAAATGTATCTATTATATATTTTTGAAATACTATATATAAAATTAAAGGAATTATCATGGTAAGTACGGAGACCGCCATTGCTATCGTAAATTCCGTTCCTCCTTCGGAACTGATGAACATCTGAAGTGCCAAAGATAATGTATAATTTTCTTTCGATTTTAAAATTAAAACCGGCCATACATATTCATTCCAAGAATTAATAAAGAAAATTATTCCGGTAGATGTAATAGCCGGTTTTGTCAATGGTATAACAATATCCTTTATCGTCCTCATATTACCAATATCCTCTAAATGGGCATATTCAATTAAGGATTTCGGTATGGTCCTCATGGCTTGGCGTATTAAAAATATCCCTAATGCATCAGCCATCTGAGGTAAAATTACACCAATTATATTATCTCTGAAACCCACAGCCGATATCGTCATATAATTTGGTATCATGGTAACTGTAAAAGGTATAAACATGGTGCTCAACAACAAATAATAGATAAAATTCTTATACTTTAGATTAAAAAAAACCAATGAATATGCTGTCAGAATACTGGTCAGTAATTTAAACAAAGTAACTGTAAAAGCTACCGTAAAAGTATTCATTACTATTTGAAAGAAAGGTAATCTTTTAAATACATATTTATAGTTTTTCAAAGTAAACTCTTCCGGTATTAAATTAAATACATTATTCATCGCATCTGAAATCGTCTTAAATGAATTTGAAATAGCAAATACAATGGGTATCAACAAAAATATCACTACAATCCACATTAAAACATGCCATTTTATTTCTTTCCTTTCAATTTTCATAATATGCACCTACTTCTACATACTTATATTCTAAATAGAGCAACAATCCAAATATTATCAGTGTCAATACAGAAAATTTATACTAATGTAAACGAAATTTTCTTATAGACTGTAAAAAAACCTTCTGTAAAGTTTAATTTCCATTACAGAAGGTCCTAATGATTATACTCTAAATATTACTGATTCATTCTCAAACATCTTCCTCGCAAAGATTGTAGCAAGGATAATATATATTATTGCCCAACTAAATGATAAAGCTATGTGGACAGGATTGTATATCCCCACTATCAACTCCTTCATTATACTTATCTGACTGACGATAGGTATATTAAAATAGGTAGTGGAAATACTTTTCGGGTCAATCATATAAGTTGCAAAAGCCGGAATCATAACCACTATGCTCAAAGGGCTTAAATAAGTCTGAGCTTCTTTAAAGGATCTGGCATAAATACTTATTGCAAGCTCTAATGCTGAAAAAATAAGAGTTAAACATATAGCCGAAAGAGAAATCATGATTATTGACAAAAATGTAAAATTGACTCCCTCCCCTAAAAGCTCGGTATTAAATCTCTGAGCTATAAATAATCCTAAGATAGATGAAAAAGTTCCTATTATCCCGGATATGGTTATAGCAAGATATTTTCCTATAAATAATGATGTTCTGTTAACCTGGGTCGTAAGTAAAGGTTCCAATGTCCCTCTCTCCTTTTCTCCGGCTCCGTTATCCGTTGCTGAAGGAAGAGATGAAGTAACGGAATATATGGAAAGCATTAAAGGAAATAACATTGAAAAAATCATAGCTCCCGTTCCTCCTTCTTGCGCAATTCCCTCTTCTTTTATATTTATAGGATTTAAAATAGATGGATCTATTCCTCTATCCTTTAACTTGTTTGAAACAATGGAGGCCGAATATTTGGATATTGTTTCTCTTATTATGCTCATTGCCATAATAGAGGTTTGATTTGAATCATCATAATTTACCGTAATAGATGCAACTTTGTCCTTAGAAATATTATCATCAAAATTTTCGGATATATTGATCAATGCTTTAATATCTCCTTCTTCAAGGGATTTTTGGGGATTTTTTGTTTCAATAATATTAAATTCAGAATCGTTTTTAAAAAAATCCACAATTGAAGAATCTTTCGATTCCGATACTAAAGCTATATCTACTCCATGTTCTTCAATACCCTTGCTGATATTTTTCTGGCTTAATCCCATAAAGCCATATATCAAGGGAAATATAATTATAGGTATGAGTATACTGGATATAATTGTTTTTTTATCCCTAAACATGTCTACAAGCTCTTTTTTCAATATAATAGATATATGATTAAAGTTCATTCTTATCACCTACCAATTCCATAAATACATCTTCCAGATTTTCATTATTAAAATGAGATTTCAACTCGGCAGTCGTTCCCATTGCTGCTACTTTTCCCTTATGAATTATTAATATTCTGTCGCAAAGTTCTTCTACTTCGCTCATAGTATGACTTGAGAATATTATTATCTTTCCCTCGTCCCTACAGGATCTTATAAAGTTATGAATAATCCTTGAGGAAGTAACATCCAACCCTGAGGTAGGTTCATCAAAAAGCATGATATTTGGATTATGAACTATAGATCTTGCTATGGAAACTTTTTGCTTCATTCCTCTGGAAAATTTTCCTACTCTTTTATCTATATATTCTGACATTCCCAGCATAACTGATATTTCATCAATTCTCTTATCTACTTTTTCCTTTTTCATATTATTCAATTCCGCAAAATATCTTATATTTTCTCTGGCAGTTAGTCTGTCATATACTCCCACTTCTCCTCCAAATAATATTCCTGTTTCTCCTCTTACCTTATCAGGCTGTTTCAAAAGATCATAGCCGTTTATTTCCGCCGTGCCTGAAGTAGGCCTAAGCATTGTTGCTAACATTCTAAGAATAGTTGTCTTTCCGGCTCCATTTTCTCCAAGAAGCCCTAACACATCCCCTTCATTCACCTGAAAGCTGACATTATCAACAGCCATAAAATCTTTAAACTTTTTTGTAATTCCCTGAACTTTAATCATATTGCCACCTCCATCATGTTAATTTATCCCCATAGTAAAATTTATAAAATCCGATAGTTTCAGTTTCTCCACATTCCATTCTCTAAATGGACAGTCTATTATTTTCAAAGGCAAACCTGGTTCTTCTATAAATTTAAAGAACTTTTTATCCAACCAAGGAGCAGTCCAAGGCCCTGATCTGCATATATAAATTGATTTTATATCTACCCCTTGAGAAATAGAAGTTCAAGTAGGATATTTAATATTAAATCTTTCATTTATCTCTTTAAAGTCTTCGGCCCTTTCAGCGCTATAAGGACTGTAAATAATATTAGCCTCATTAATTAAACCATCCCTAAAAAGCTTTCCAAGCCAATTGGCACAATTAACTTCAAAATTCAAGGATTCAATTCCTCCATAACCCAGATCCGAATGAGCATCAAAGGAATAAATCTCTCTAAGGTCACCCTCCTTAGCTATTTCATAGGCCATTTCATGGGATTCGGAAACTACTATCTTATGAACATTCTCTAATTGAAACTTTTCAACAATATTATCCCAGAAATCTTTTTCTTCACCTCCTATATCCATAGATTTCGTTATATCTATACCTTTAATATAACTCTCGATATATATTCTATACCAATGCTTTAAGATATTAGATTTGTTTTCCGCATAAGAACCCTTCCATTCCTTCATATAAGGCATAAAATAATCCCAATCTACAGTTAATAAAACACCCCCCATTCTTACAACCTCCTTTTAATAATTTATCTATATAATAATATAAGGAAAAAAGAAAGACAATATAATTTAAAAAATATTACTAATAACACTTTTTTTAGAAAATATTTTTAGCTACAGAAAAAATTAATTAAAAAGGTTTCTGTTGAAACACTAATAAATTAAGCAAATTAGGATTTCCTCATGGATTATAAAAAAGCAATTGATAAATATTGTTGAATACGAATTATCAATTGCTTTTATGAATATATATAAAAACTTGAAAAATGAATACAATTTTATATCGAACCTATTACATATTTAAAAATCATCCAAAAATGACATGCACTCCCTGCCATTACAAAGAGATGAAATAATTCATG
>NZ_FMIF01000030.1:0-53981 GCF_900095615.1 Sporanaerobacter sp. PP17-6a
AATCAAACAAAAAGAACCGTCCCCCTATCTTTCCATGCAAGACAAATGAAACGTCCGAGACCAGTGAAAAAGTCTGATTTTTTAATTTTTTATATCTACAAATCCGCATTTTTGCTGGAGTAATTTTTAAAAATAACAACTTTATCACTGGTCTCGAAACGTACCCCTGTCTTTTAAAAATTCTTCAGATATTCAGCCACGGACCGATTCATCTCCAAAGCAAAATCAGACATATATTTACGATTGCAGAGGTCTTTAATAATTTCATTACTTCCTTGTTTCTTGTACATATCAAGAAGTTCTTGCGATTTCATTTCTCTATAACAATTTTCATGAAGAATGTGGCTTCGATCAAAACGAGGCGGTTTTTTCCTGCTGAGCTGTTGTTCAGTAGGATAACCGTAAACAACTAAGGCTATGGGTACCGTATAAGCCGGCAATTTAAGAAGTTCTCTTATCTGTTCGCAATTTTCAAGAATATCACCTATATAGCAGGAACCCAAACCTAGCGAATGGGCAGCCACAACGGTATTTTGAGCAGCAATCAATGCGTCTGCGCAAGCAAGGAAAAGATCCCCCGCCGACGGTTTTCTTGGAGAGGCATCGGCTGCAATATATGTTTTGTACCATCTTTCACAATCGGCCAAGAAAACAAGCATAAGGGGTGCTTTAGCGATAAAAGGCTGGTTATCGCAAAGTATTGATAATCTGTCTTTAATCTTTGGATCCGTCACGTCAATTATGGTGTAAAACATCATATTGCCGGCAGTGGGAGCTTCAAAAGCCGCCCCAATCACTTCATCCTTAACCGTAGCAGGAATATCCTTCTCCTCAAATATACGTACGGATTTTCTTTCTTTAAGCTGTTTTAAAACTTCATTCATATTCCATACCTCCAATGTACTTAATAATATATTTAAATAATAACATATGAAAACTATAATTGGTAAAATTTTTAAATTAAAATACAAAAAATTAAGAAAAACTTAAGATATTAATAAGTATTTCTTTAAACACCGCTTATTTAGTTCTGTTATATTAAAAATACCAAACAAATGAGCTTTAACATTTTAACAAAGGAGATCAGCAAGATGAAAAGAAGAAGAATAACGGAAATATTTCCGTTTTTATTACCCCTCCGAAGGGCACAGCGAAGGTTCTGTTTTTACATCAAAATGTTTTTCGACAAAAATCATTATGTAAAAACAAAAAATGAAGAACCTCTTCCTTTTTCAATATATGAATCTAAGTCCACCCTTCTAAATGAAAAAACGGGATTCGATATGAAATATCAGGAAAATAAGGTATTCAACCTTCATTTAGCCGCAGAGACTGTCAATAAAATATTGATCAGGCCCGAAGAAACTTTTTCATTTTGGCAGCTTGTAAGATACGCTGAAAAATACGAAAAATATAAGGACGGTCTATGCGTTATAAATGACAATCTTGTCACAGTCCCAGGGGGAGGACTATGTCAGCTTAGCAATATGCTGTTTTGGCTATTTCTTCATACCCCTCTCACAATTATAGAACGCCATCCTCACAAAATAATGACCTTCCCATATCCGGACCCTGATGAGCCAGAGGGTATAGATGCTACGGTAAGTGAAGGCTGGCTGGATTTAAAAGTAAAAAATGAAACCAATATCACATTTCAAATTTTAATATCCTTTGATGATTCATATATCTACGGCCGTATTTTGACTGACATGGATACTGACTATAAGTATGAAATCACCAATCGAGACAAAATATTTTATAAAGAACATGATAAGATTTATGAACAGGTTTCAATATATCAGCAAAAAATTGATAAAAACACGAATGAGATTATAGCGGAATCCAAGCTATATACAAACCTATGCGAAATAGGTTATTCATTACCGAAAGATATCGAAATTATTAACAAAGGAGAATAAGATAATATGAAAAAGAAAAAAGTTTTAGTTTTATTTGGCGGATGTTCTTCAGAATATGATATTTCTCTGCAATCCGCCTATTCTGTTGTCACCAATTTAAATCCAAAAAATTATGAAATAATCCTGATCGGAATCACCCGAGACGGAAATTGGATGAGATACTATGGTCCTTATGAACAAATCGCAGATGATACATGGCTAAACAACGGTCCTTGCGTTCCGGCCATTATTTCACCCAGCCGTGATATTCACGGAATAATTGAATTCCATGGAAACACTATAAAAAATACTAAAATTGATGTGGTATTTCCGGTACTTCATGGGAAAAACGGAGAAGACGGGACAGTACAGGGATTACTTGAACTGGCTTATATTCCTTTTGTGGGATGTAATACTTTGAGTTCTGCTCTATGCATGGATAAAGATATGGCCCACAAAATTGTTGAATCGGCCGGAGTAAAAACCCCTTCTTCCGTAGCAATACAATACGAAATATCAGAAGAGGAAATAATAGACAAAACAAAATTTCTAAACTATCCTTTATTTGTTAAGCCAGCAAAGGCCGGTTCTTCTCTCGGTATCACCAAAATTCTCGGTGAGGATGAGCTCCTCAACGCAATTGCCGCTGCTTTTCAATATGATAACAAAGTAGTTATCGAAGAAGCCATTGAAGGCTCTGAAGTAGGTTGTGCTATTCTCGGCACCAATAATCTGACCGTCGGTGAAGTAGATGAAATAAAACTGTCACAAACCAAAGGTTTTTTCGATTATACCGAAAAATATGCCGGTAAAACATATAAAATTCATATGCCTGCCCCCATTGATAAAGATATCTCCATGGCTATTAAGCAAACTGCCGTTGCCATCTATCGCGCTCTCGGATGTTCCGGCCTTGCAAGAGTCGATATGTTTCTGACCCCAAACAAGGAAATTATCTTCAATGAGGTCAATACCATTCCGGGCTTTACTATCCGCAGCAGATATCCCAATATGCTGAAAGGCATCGGAATGACTTTTGAACAGATTTTAGATTCTCTGATAGAACTTGCAATAAATGTATAAAATGGCGGAAATCTTTTGATAATCTGATCAAAATGTAACAGAATCCATAAACAAAGGAATATGTAACGGATAAAAAGTAAAATATATAAAAAGTATCCCTATTATAATCATAGCCAACAGTCCCACAAAATTTAATTTGCCGGATACATCTTTTTTCATGATACTTAAGCTAATTATTCCTCCAAGAAATACCCCTGTACCATAGAAAATTATATCCGCCCATAATTGAGAACTGCCGAATGCTGTGATAAAAATATAATGTCCTAATCCGAAAATTAAATCCAATATGAGTATCTCAGCAAATTTCCCAATAAAAAATCCATTAGTTTCTTTTTTTATACAGTGGTATTCAATTAATGAAAATAATACAACGCTCCAATAACTTATTTTTAAATATTCCCAAAGGCTTTTATTAATAGGGCTTATAATTCCGACTATCCAACAATTTCCCGACAATTCAAAAGCAAAATAAAGGAGAAAACCCAAAATAATAGTCCATATGATTCCCCATGATTCCCATTTTTTAATCTTTCTTGTATTTTTAAACATCTTCTCGGGATACTCCCTTCCCTCCTCAAAAATTATTTTAATATTAACTTTTGTTTAATAATAGTGGAATTCCATCTAAAAATTTTTATTACCTAACTCTATAATACAACATCCCTATAATAATTACAAAAACATAAATTATACATCAAATCATATAATTTATGTATATTAATTCAGCTCCTATATATCATCCTATGTTAAATGAGTAACATATAAAAAACATAATTAACCCTGTACTTAGGTAAACTATATCATCATATACAAGATATTATTTTACATCATGGACAATACAAAATAAATATTTATGTATTTTTAACAAGCATATTATAACATTATAACTTTAATTCTATAATTATACTTAAAAATAATTCTTAAAAGTAACGTAATAATTAAATAATCCTTGATATCTTGAAGGTATCAAGGATTATTTAATAGACTCTTTCAAAGTATGCCATGAAAGAACAGCACATTTAACTCTTGCAGGCATATTTGAAATATTTTTAAATGCAATTGCATCTTCCAATTTTTCTAATTCTTTTTCATCTGTTATTTCCTTTTTTATCATCTTTATAAACATATCCGCTAACTTTGATGCTTCTTCTTTGGTTTTACCCTTTATAGTATCTATCATTATAGATGTTGAAGCTTGAGATATGGCACATCCGTGACCTGTAAAGGAAGCATCCTCTATTATGTCTCCGTTAAACTTCAATTCCAAAGATATCTCATCTCCGCAACTGGGATTATGTCCTAATTCCACGTGGTCAGGATGATCTAAATGTTTTTTGTTGGGACTATGCTGGTTGTGCTCTATTATGAGTTCCGTATATATGTCATTAAGACTCATATCCAAGCCATCTCCTTACGTCTTTGATACTCCTGATAAATATATCCACATCTTCCTTTGTATTATAGAAATAAAAGCTTATTCTGCAAGTAGCATTAAGATTTAAATAGGTCATTAAAGGCTGGGCACAATGATGTCCTGACCTTAAAGCCACTCCATAATTGCTGTCTACTATAGTTGCCACATCATGAGGATGTACATCCTTAATATTAAATGAGATTACTCCTGCTCTATCCTTCATATTTAAAGGGCCATATACAGTTACATATGGAATCTTCCCCATTTCATCCAGGGCATATTCGGTCAACTGATTTTCAACTTCCCTTATAAAATCAAAGCCTAAATTCTCTATATAATCTATTGCTGCAGAAAGCCCTGCGACTCCCTCTACATATTGAGTACCTGCTTCAAATTTAAAGGGAAGTTCTGCAAAAGTAGCATCCTGCTCCGATACATATTCTATCATATCTCCTCCCAATAAGAAAGGGGGCATCTTTTCCAAAATATTTTCTTTTCCGTACAACACCCCTATGCCCATGGGAGATAACATTTTATGACCTGAAAAAACCATGAAATCCGCATCAAGTTTCTGTACATCTTCAGCCATATGAGGAACACTTTGAGCAGCATCTACCACTACTATTGCACCTTTTTTATGCGCATAATCAATGATTTTTTCTATTGGATATACTACTCCTAAAGTATTTGTAACATGAGCTATAGATACTAACTTGGTTTTTTCCGTAATCTTTGATCTTATTTCCTCATCCGTTAGTCTGCCTTCGTCATCTATATACATATACTTCAATACAGCACCCTTTGTCTTTGCCACTCTTTGCCATGGTATTAAATTACTGTGATGTTCCGATATGGGTATCACTATTTCATCATCTTTATTAATAAAATTCATTCCGTAGGAATTAGCAATTAAATTAAGGGCTTCAGTAGAATTTTTAGTAAAGATTATTTCCTTGGTACTTTTAGCATTAATGAACTTTCTTACTTTTTCTCTTCCGTCTTCATATACCTTTGTCGCTCTTATACTTAAAGCATGGGCACCTCTGTGAGGATTGGCATTAGAAGTATCATAATAATTTTCAACTGCTTTTATAACGCTCTCCGGCCTCTGAGTGGTAGCGGCATTATCCAAATAGACAATCTTTTTCCCATTTATCTTTTGAGAAAAAACTTTAAAATCCTTTCTAATTTTTTCTATCTGTGCATCATCTATTCTATTCATTGGTTAATCTCCTTTGAATTTCATCAAGAATCTTTTCTCTCAAATCATCTTCTACGATTTCATCAATTATAGGTCTGAAAGAAGCCTCTATTATAAGTTTTCTTGCATCCTTTTCATTAAATCCTCTACTCATAATATAAAACAATTTGTTTTCATCTATTCTTCCCGCACTGGCAGCATGAGCCCCGTCGACATCGTCCTCTTGGCACAGTAACAGAGGCGCAGCATCTGCTTTAACTGTCGGATCCAATAATATAGCATATTCCTCTTCCGCTCCCTTTGATTTCGAAGCTCCCTTTTTAAAATCTATTGTAGCTTTAAATGTTTTCTTGGCCCTGTCCTTTAAAACTCCTCTTGTTTCTATATTGCTTCGGCTTCTTCTTCCTCTCTGGTTCATCAAATAATTTATATCTTTTATTTCATCACCTCGCCCCAAATATATGGATTTTATTTGGGACTTGGATTCGGTACCGTTTAAATTATTTACATAATTAGTAATACTTGCTTTTCCTCCTATTTCCACAGAAATATAATTTACCTCTCCGTTATATCCTATGATCGACATATTAGAATCAAAATGGTTGGACTCTTCATTCATATTTTGAACCTTTATTATATTGATTTTAGCTCCATCCTTAGCATAAATTCTTGTGATACCATTATGGAAAGCTCTAACGTTCTTTTCTGTGTTATACTCCATGATTACCGTTATCTCACTGTCTTCTTCTCCGATTATTATATTATTATCAATCAAATTAGGATTTTTATTATCCATCATATGGTAAATTTTAATAGGATCTTTCAGCACTTCTCCTTTAGGCGCATGAATTAAAAGAGAACTGTTATAATGTTTCTTTGCAAAATTAACCAAATCCTCAGATACTCCGTAATCCTTTCCTTCATCTTTCAAAGGACAGAAAGATTCCATATTCTTTATTTCGGTTTTTATCTCTATATTTCCATGGGAAGTTGATTTCAAATAAGGATATTCATATTCCTTTATTTCGGGAATGATTAAATTATCCAAATATAATTCATTGACCTTCACCCATCTCCATGTTATAGACGGAAGTCTATTTACAGCATTTATATATTCAGCCATGAGTTCATCCTCCTATCCTATTGTTCCTTCTAATTCCAGCTTAATCAGATTATTCATCTCAACCGCATATTCCAGCGGAAGTTCTTTTGAAATCGGCTCCACGAATCCTCTTACTATCATCGCTCTTGCTTCTTCCTCGCTTAATCCCCTGCTCATAAGGTAAAAAATCGATTCATCGCTTATTCTTCCTATCTTTGCCTCATGACCTAAATCCACCTCATCATTTAATATATCCATAACAGGTATGGTATCGGATCTTGATATATTATCCAGCATCAAGGACTCACAAGACACCGTGGATTTGGAATGATGGGCCTCCTTATTTATCTTAATTACATCTCTATATATGGCTACTCCTCCACTCTTGGAAATAGATTTGGAGTTAACATTGGAATAAGTATGAGGAGCCGCATGAACGACTTTACATCCTGTATCAAGGTACTGACCCTTTCCGGCAAAAGTAATTCCTGTAAACTCACATTTTGCTCCTTCTCCTTTTAATACACTCATTGGATAAAGCATAGATACTTTCGAACCAAAAGAACCGGTAACCCATTCTATAGTTCCGTTTTTCTCAACTAAAGCACGCTTAGTATTTAAATTATACATATTCTTAGACCAATTTTCTATGGTACTGTACCTTAAAGTAGCTCCCTCTCCTATGAACAGCTCCACACAGCCGGCGTGAAGATTATTTACATTATATTTAGGTGCGGAACATCCTTCTATAAAATGAACCCGTGCACCTTTCTCCACTATTATCAGAGTATGTTCAAACTGTCCTATTCCCGGTGCATTCATCCTGAAATAAGATTGAAGAGGAATATCAACCTGTACTCCTTCTGGAACATATACGAAAGAACCTCCCGACCATACTGCCCCGTGAAGAGCGACAAATTTATGATCAGTCGGCGGAACACATTTCATGAAATGTGCCTTGACTATATCTTCATAATCTCTGACTGCAGTTTCCATATCAGTATATATTACTCCTTGTTTTACCAGCTCTTCTTTTATATTATGGTACACCACTTCAGAATCGTATTGAGCTCCCACTCCGGCAAGAGACTCCTTTTCCGCTTCAGGTATTCCAAGTAAATCAAAAGTACGTTTTATATCTTTCGGCACCTGATCCCAACTGCTTTTCATATCCGTATCAGGCCTTATATAAGTAACTATATTATCCATATCAAGGTCACTTAAATCCGGTCCCCAAGGAGGCAATTCCATATTGTTATATATCTCAAGAGATTTAAGTCTAAAATCTGTCATCCATTTAGGTTCATTCTTTTCTTTTGAAATCTCCCGCACAATTTTTTCCGTCAACCCGTTCTCTACCTTGTAACTGTACCTAACCTTATTTTTTATATCATAAATACCTCTGTCTATATCATCCACATATGTTTTCTTTTTAGTCTCCATCTATACAAACACCACCTCAAAGTTGATAAACTTCTTCTTTATATTTTTCATATCCGTTATTTTCGATATCCTTTGCAATACTCATATCTCCTGTTTTAATTATCTTTCCGTCTATCAAAACATGTACGTAATCCGGATGAAGATATTGCAGTATTTTATTATGATGAGTTATTATAATTATGGATTTTTCCCCATCGGCTAAAAGTTTAACTCCCTCCGATACTACCTTTACCGCATCTACATCAAGACCAGAATCTGTCTCATCAAGGATGGAAAGCTTCGGTTCAAGTATAGCCATTTGAAGAATCTCATTTTTCTTCTTTTCCCCTCCGGAAAATCCTACGTTTAAATATCTCCTAGCATAAGATTTATCAATATCCAAAAGTCTCATGCTTTCCTCCAGCCTTTTTCTAAAGGTCAGTATTTTTAAAGGTTCTCCCGTTAAGGCCATTTTTGCAGTTCTTAAAAAACTCTCTACAGTAACGCCGGCTACTTCCTCGGGATATTGAAATGACAAGAACATTCCTCTTTTTGCCCTTTCGTCTGTCTTTAAATCATTTATCCTTTCTCCTTCAAAATAAATATCTCCTTTAGAAATTTTATATTTAGGATGGTTCATTAAAGTATTGGCAAGAGTGGATTTTCCTCCACCGTTAGGTCCCATTATTACATGAACTTCCCCTTTATTAATATCTAAATTAATCCCTTTAAGTATTTCCTTGCCATCAACTTCTACATGAAGATCTTTTATATTCAATAGTTTTTCCACTATTTTCTCATCTCCTTATATATATTATATCACCTTTTAACATCTATATCATACTATTTTAGTAGGAATTAGTCAACAAATAATCTCAATTTAGATAAAATCATCCCTATATATTTTATACCATCCCTATTATATTTACACTTATTTATTACAATTAAATCAAAATTAAATATAAATAAAAGACAAAAAATAATAAATAGGCAGCAAAGGGAAAACGCCCTGCTGCCTATTTATTACTATCCATATATATACCTTCTTCTGAGCAATTCCGAAATAAGTATTATTGAAATAATGTCTCTTGCTAATCTTCCTCTTCCATAATAAGGTCTCTGAATTCTATATCTTGAAGATCTTATTTTTCGTTCACCTGGATCTTCCTGCATTTCAGGACATTCCTGTATCATTTCTCTATATACTTCTTCTACCATATTATTCAATTGCTCATCTGTCAACTCTGTATCCGCTGAAATTATAGATAAGTTTTTGTTGATAACATCAATTACTTTGGGATATATCCTATAGTAAAGTTCCGGATATAATAGATTATCCATAAAACCCCCCCTTCCACATAATTCATTAACATTATATGTGGAAATAAGTTTTTTTGGAACTTGTACTATTCGGTCATTAAGTCTTTGAATTGAGATTTATACAATTCGGAGTATACTCCTCCTCTATCCAAAAGCTCCTGATGTCTGCCCCTCTCAATAATTCCCTGATTAGTTAAAACTACAATTTCATCTGCATTTTTTATAGTGGAAAGCCTATGAGCTATTATTAAGGTTGTTCTCCCATAAGACAATTTTTTCAGAGATTCTTGTATTGCAATTTCTGTTGCATTGTCTAAAGAGGAAGTAGCCTCATCCAATATCAATATAGGCGGATTTTTTAGGAATACTCTGGCTATGGATATTCTTTGTTTTTGACCACCGGACAATTTAATGCCCTTCTCTCCTATGTAGGTATCATAGTCTTCTGGTAAACTCATAATATAATCATGAATACTTGCATTTCGGGCAGCTTCAATTATTTCCTCTTCCGTTGCTTGAGGATTTCCATAAAGTATATTATCTTTTATAGTTCCTGTGAAAAGAAATACATCTTGCTGAACAAGTCCTATATTTTGTCTTAAAGATTTAAGTTTTATATTCTTTATATCTATATCATCTATTGTTATTTCTCCGCTATTGGTTTCATAAAACCTGGGTATAAGATGACATAAAGTTGTTTTTCCTGCCCCGGAAGGTCCTACAATAGCTATTGTTTCCCCCGGTTCTATTGTCAGATTTATATTGGAAAGAACGGTATTTTCTCCGTTTGTATAACTAAAAGATACGTTATTGAATCTAATTTTTCCCTTTACATTTTTTAAATCAACAGCTCCCTCTCTATCTACTATATCCGGTTTTATATCCATTATTTCCATAAATCTTTTAAACCCTGTCATTCCATCTTCGTATTGCTGAGTAAATTCAGTAAGCCTACGTATAGGCTGAAGAAAAAATCCTATAAATAAAATATATGCCACTAAATCTCCGATATTGATAATTCCTTTGTACACAAATATTCCGCCTAAACTTAGGGCCACAAGATTTAAAATATTCGAAACAAATATAATCCCTGATGAAAAATCTGCCATATATTTAAATGCAGATTCTCTTGAAATCTTAAACTTTTTGTTGCCTCCGTTAAACTTTTCCATTTCATACTGTTCGTTGGTAAAAGATTTAGCAACTCTGATTCCGGAAATGCTGTTTTCCAGCTGAGAATTTACATTGGCAATAGTCATTTTTACATCTTTAAAAGCATTTTCTAATTTTACTCTTTTCTTTATCGCAAACAATATCATAAACGGAACAAAGGCAAATATGACTAAAGTCAGCCTCCACTCAATTCCAAATAAGATAATAAAAGATCCTACTATCATTATAAAAGAAATAAATATATCTTCCGGACCGTGATGAGCCAATTCGGAAATCTCTCTCAAATCATTTATCATTCTTGACATAATATGTCCCGTTTTATTATTATCAAAATAGCTAAAAGATAAAGTTTGCAAATGAGCAAATAAATCCCTTCTCATATCATACTCTATTCTTACACCTACAACATGTCCCCAGTAAGTAACCACATAATTGCATATATATCTTAAAATATATAAAAGGAACAATACAATTGACCATTTGTATAGCAAATGCATCTTCCCGTTAGGAATAATATCGTTGATAAAGTTTCTTGAAACTATGGGGAAAACCAAGTCCAATGCAGAAATAATAAAGGCACATAACATATCTATAAAGAATAGCTTTCTATGAGGCTTATAATAAGAAATAAACTTTTTTATCAATCTAGCAATCACCTCTTCCCTGAATTCAATAAGACACTTTAATATTTAGCCACACGAATATTATATAATTAGTCAAAGTTTTTTTCAACATTGAAAATGAAAAAGAAAACAGCTTCTTTTTCGTATAATCAGAAGCTGCCTTCCTAATATCCTATTTTATTCCCAAAACATTTATGCCATGAATTTGAATGGCCTTAGGTCCCGAAAAATTGTTTTCCTTTTCTATTTCTTTAGACAAAGTTAAATTCTTTTCGACCTCTATAATATTACCGGAAATTGAGCCTCCCGTTACAGGAACAGTATTTTCCCCATCAAAATAAAATCCGAGTCTTATTTCTCCCCCAAAATCTCCTGTCAATCCGTCCATTTGGAAATCAGAAAAACTTATAAGCTCCAAATAGGGCTCTTTTTTCATTTCATCAACAGATTTACTTCCGCCGGCAAAGAATACATTCCCGATATTACCTGTAGGTTCGGCATTAAGATAATAAGAGTGTCTGACATCTCCCCAATATCTTAAAAGCACTCCGTCTTTTATTATATCAATCTTCTCTAACTTAAATCCATCTTCATCGTAGGGAGTACTTTCTGTAGAATTTTCCATAAACGGATTCAATGACATATTAATTAAATCTCCCTTTACTTCATTGCCTTGAACTTTACTTCCCTTTTTAAATGTTGATATACCATCGTATACTCCCTTGGCATTTGATTTCGAATAATAATATCCCAAAAATTCTTTAACCGATTTTCCTGTAAGTAAAATATTTTCTTTATTTAAACTGGGTGTAGGTAAAGCTTTTGCTCTGTCTTCAGATAAAAGCAACTGTTTTCTGATTTCCTCTCTAATCATTTTATCATCATAATCCGCGAATCTGATACTATTGTATAACTCTATTTCACCCTTATCCCCTTCCCAGCTTGTTACCACTTGAACCATACCTTTATATTGGCTGAATGAAACATCAAGACCTTTAGAATTTAAAATTCTCGTACATATCCTGTCTAAAAATAATTCCGAAGAATTTATAAAACCTTTTTCATATATATTTTCCTTATATAATGAATAAGACAATTTTTCTATCCAATCCGAAATATTCCCCTCACAGAAATTACTTTTTGTTTTTGAAAATTTCTCCGCATTTCCTTCTGGTATGGGATAATATTCATTTTTAACAAAACCTGCGGAAAAAGAAGCATCATCTATACAGCTTTTTATTTCTTCCATGCTCATTGTAGGATGGATATTGATTATGGAAGAACCCCTGTATTTTTTGTTATCTTCTTCAAAATCCCTATATAGAGTCACTTTATAATGAAGTACATCTTTCCCTCTGTTCATTTGAATTTTGTCCTTTATAAAAAATACTTCCTTGGAAGAAATTTTATTTTCGACGATCTTCCATTCATTTATTTCTTTTGAACCTTCTAATATCCTCTTTATATTATCTATCATTATCCTAACCTCACTTTTGCTTTAATATATGGACCTCCGTCAGAAACTTTAACAAATTCCCTATATCCTTTGCCGCACATTCCTGTTCCGGAAAGTTCCACCTTATCGGACACCATTGAAATGGACTGAAGCAAATCGGGTACATATCCTGTAAGCACTATTGGAGAAACAATCTTTCCCGTAAATTTCCCATTCCTTATTTCTCTTCCGATAAGAACCATACATTGTATACCCCAATTTTTAGGATCTTCCATGCCGCTCATTCCCACATCTATAAGATATCCATAATCAATAGATGATACCATATCCTCAAGTTTAGAACTTCCCTTCTCAAAAAACGTATTAGTCATTCGGGCATATGCTTTTCTCTCAAAGGACTCTCTTTTGCCGTTTCCCGTAGGCTTAGTGCCCAATTTCAATGCTGAAAGCAAATCGGATATCCCCGTCTTTAATATTCCCTTGTCGATTATTGTTGTATCGCTTCCTATTACTCCTTCGTCATCAAATAAATAAGATGAAACCTCTACCGCACTTGCCGCTCCGTCGTGCATAGTAACTAATTCGGAGGCTACTGGTTTTTTGAGATATTCCACAGCCTTAGCCCTGTTCTTTACAAACATGTCCATTTCAACCCCGTGACCAAAAGCTTCATGAGCTATCAACCCCGAAATCTCAGGAGTACATATTACATCATACTCTCCGGGACGTACCTTGTCGCTATTTAAAAGCTCAATTGTTTCATCAATCAAACTTTTGACCCCTTCATTCATTTCGTTAAGGATTTCCACTCCTTTAAGTCCTGAATATCCTTTGTAGTCAAATTTAGTATTTCCATTTCTTCTTACAATGGCTACAAGTTGTCCGTTAGTCCATATATAAGACTGAACCAGCTTTTTATTGCGGGATAAAAATATTTTTGAAACATGAACTTCTTCATAGCTGACCCTGCAGTCCACCAATTCATCAGAATATTTAAACCCTTCATCCTTTATTCTCTGCAGTCTTTCCACTTTTTCTCTTGAACTCATTTTTTCCGGTAAAATTTCAACTTCTCCCAAAAAACTCTTTTCCGCATTTTCTTCCTGTATTAAGGGATACTCCATAAACTCCAAAGAAGAAGATTTCAGCTTATTCAAATCTTCCTTAGAAATTCCCCTTATTTTCTCAACTATTGGCGATAAATCTTCCGGCAATTCATTAAACGAGTATTCGGAATAGTTGATTCCATTAAATACCCTTATTACAAATCCTCTTTCTGTCCACATGGAATCCCCTATATCTACCCCTGTTTTCTTTACGGAATATGTCTTTCCCTTTACATCTGTCCCAAGAATAGATACATATTTGTAATCCTTCAAAAGCATATCCAACAATTCTTCTAACTTAGTCTTCTTATCTGTTAAAAATTCAGACATTTTAACTTTTTCCATGTTAACACCTCCCGTTATTAACGTAAAATATGTTATAAATCATAAGATCTTATATCTGCATCCATTAGGGATATTAAAAAATAACCCACCATAAATATAGATGAAATAATTCCCGTATCATTTATAAGAAGTGATATAGCTCCGATTACCATAAATATTAAATATTCCTTATATACATCGGGCCTTATATCCTTAATACGGTTTATTTGAATATTATCCTTAAACAAGCTCCTTACAGATAATACTTGACTTACTGCCACTATACACCAAGGAGGAGTAATGGTAAACCAAATCAATTCCTTCAATTTCAATTTAACCATATCCCAAAGTTCTTTACTGCCCAAAAACTCTATTCTATATAATAAATCTCCTGCGTGACTTCTGTCGAAACTGTGTAAATCCAAATATACATTAATAAACATAATCAAAAATCCTACAATAAATAACCCTAAGATACTCTTCCATGTAAGGTTTCTTTCAAATATCTCTTCATATATCATTATTAAAAACAAAATTATGCTGGCTAAAAAGCCTCCGGTATTGGCACCAACTCTTGAAGATAAAGCAATTATGTTTAAAGAAAAATATAAAATCAGAAGTATATTCTTATAAAGCTTATCTTTAATCATATTCTTTACCGAGAAATAACTGATGATAGAACAAGCTAAAAGCACTCCCATTGCACCATTATTAAATCCATAGTATCTAAAGCCGAAAACTATATTGTTAAATCCTACAAAGGAATTATATATAACCTCAGGAAAGAAAATTATACCCAGCACCATAAATAAATATGTAACCGTAGAAAAAAAGAATGCCGTGTTCATTTTTCTTTGCCTGAAAAAATATGATATGGGATAACTAATCATCAGTACTAAAAGGATATATACAATCGGATATCCTTGCATATTAAAAAAACCTAAGAGAAATGAAACAAAAATAATTACCGCAATAAAATCAAAATAAAGGGCAGCATTCTTATATTTATCATATCTCCTCTTTACTATAAAATAAGCAAAATAGCAAAATGTATAATATATAATCCCATGGAAAAAATAAGTACTCCATAGTTGCCCCATTGTATTATCAAATACCTTTTTTACAGCAGCCATAGGCTGTTTTTCAACAGGAGATATATTAAAACTCTTTCCTATAGCAGTCTTACTTTCTAATCCGTAAATGGACAACACATGAGGGAAAATATCCAACAGAGTGACTATTCCTTCTCTTTTCGTTGATAAACTTGTCAATATGCCATTTTCTCCGCCTTCAGATTTATATATTATTAAAGAGAGCCACTTGTTTAACATCCCTTTCATATTATCCGCTACATTTCTTGAAACCAATATTACATTTAAATCCTTATATTCATTTAAATACGACTTCAATATTTCAATTCCGTCATTTTCCTCATATATGTCATAATCCATTATTAAAATATTTTCTTTTTTTAATATATTATTCGTTTTATCTACAAGCCAATCTAAATCATAATTTATATATGTTTCCCCAGATCCAATATTTCCTTTTTTATCACAAGCAATTAATGATGAAGGACCATTGCCAATATAACCTATCCCTTGATTTTTCAATTTTTCTCCAAAAAAATCAACTTCCGAAACAAAATTTGAATACTTATCATTTAACGACTTTACTATCCTATCATAACCCATTACTTTAATGCTTCCATCCCTATTTTTATGCAATCCTTTAAAATTACTTTCATCTATTCCCACTTTTCTTCCTGTTGCTACGCTCAAAGAAAAACTTACAGGATTATATGGAGTTACAGTTTTGGTATTTATAAGACCTCCCGCATAATTTTCTCCCATTATTTTTTCTCCCGCTTCCATAGGCATCTGGTCTACAACTATAAAAATGGTTTTTTCGTAACCTTGAGAATAGCCGCAGGAATTTATTACAGTAAGTATTAAAAAAATTAGAATCAAAGTTTTTTTCATATAATTAACACCCTTTAATAAATAATATAGCTTAATATACTGAATATCCCTAATACAATAGCAAAAATACCTATGAACACCGTATATTTATAATACCCGTCTTTTTCAACCTTATCTTTTTTCTGAACTTGCATTCCTCCATCACTTCTTTTTAAACTATACCTGTTCCGAAATATCATATAAAAGCCTAATATTAATAATAAGATCCCTCCTACTAACATATAAACACCTCTTTATAGATAGATTATCCCATTTATAGTATAGAACAATTATTTAACTTTGTCGATATAACAATTCCCTTAAATAAGGTAATTTAAAATATTTTCTTACCTGTTACATATTCTATAAAAATTACAGTGTTGATAGCAATCTTTATTTCTGCTATATTTTTCTATTTCATCGTTTCCAGAAACAAAATGAATAAAATCCTTTATCTTACCCATATTTTCTTTTAAAGCATTCTCCGATACATCTATATCTTCAAATTCTCCCGATTCCAGTAAAAAGAGCTTTGCTCTTATTACTTCTATATTGTAAATATCGTGAAGGGCCTTGGCATATAATTGAAGCTGAGGCCTATATCTGTCAATCAGAGATATTTTATCTTCTGTCCTGTTCGTTTTAAAATCCCATATTTCCCCCTTACCTCCTATAATATTTATCCTATCGATAATTCCATATATAAAGTTATTCTCCATATTATAATAAAATCTCTTTTCTCTATAAATTTTATCATATTCTTCATTATAATATTTTAAATAATTATCTATATACGGATATAATTCATTAAAAACATTCTTAGACATCCCCACTCCGTAATATTCAGCTATATTACCTATTAATTCGTCGATATCCTTATTCTTTGAATATAATTCACAAAACTTATGGACGATTTCTCCCCTTAACGTAGGACTAATAATGTGCCCGTTTCCAGAATTAATATTGAAATTTCTGTTATTCAGCGGTAATTTTCTGTAATAACTCATATAAAACTTTCTTTTGCATTCCCTGAAGCTTAAATATTGAGAAACAGAATAATAATTGAAAACTCTTTTATCCGAATCCTGAGGAGAAATATAAATATTATCCTGGTTGAGACTTTTCTTTTCAATCACTTCTTCTTCATTCTGATTTTCGTCATTTGTCTCAACAGAACCGTATTTATCATATTGTACTAAATTTAGAAATTCACTAAGAAATCTTTTAAATCCCTCGTTTTTCCCCTGCATCCCCAATATGAGCTTTTTTTCTCCCCGCGTCAGGGCTACATATAATATTCTCTTATTTTCCTCTTCTTCTTTTTTTCTCTCCACCTTTTTCAAATGATCATAAAAAGGTGAAACTTCTTCGTCTTTAATCCCTATTCCATATCTTTTATCAAATAAAATTTTTGAACTATCTTCCATAAACTTTTTAGCCAGCTGCGGAATGACTACCACCTTAAATTCCAACCCTTTTGATTTATGTATGGTAAGCAGTTTAACTTCATTTTCTTCCTGAGATCGAATTTGAGCTTGGGATTCATCCATTCCTCTTTCTTTTAAGTAATCAATATAATCTATAAAATCCTCTAAAGTTCCTTCTTCTTTTTCATAAAATTTCCTCGACATTTCAATAAATTTATATATATTTCCTACTCTTTGTTCTCCCCCTCTTAAAAATTTTAACCCTTCTGCATAATAAGTACTTTTCACTATATCTTCTACCAGAAGATTCAGTTGTACTAAATTTTTCTTTCTAATAAAAGATGACAGAGTACTATAAGCATAATTAATCTTTTCCCTTTCGTCAAAAGAAATATTATTCAAACCATCCTTCATGGCATCTAAAATGGACTTTTTGCCTTGCCTTAAAAGCCAATATATACTTTCATCAGATAAACCAAACATTGGGCTTCTTAGCACTCCTGTTAAAGAAATATTATCAAAAGGATTGCTTATTCCTTTGATACAGTTCATCAGATCAATTATTTCCTTCTGTTTGAAGAATCCTTTACCTCCCAAATTATAGTATGGTATGCCATATTCTCTCAAGGCTTCTTCATATATGTAATCGTCTGTAGTACTTCTGAAAAGTACGGCAAAGTCTCCGTAAGTATATTTTCCGCTTTTAACCAATTCCTTTATTCTTTTACTTATAATTCTGCTTTCATATACTTTATTATAATAGGAATCCGACTCTCCCAACGGGATTTCCAAATCTTCACATTCAAGAATTTCTACATCTACTTGATTTTCAGATATATGGGTAAAATTTAGTTCATTATATTTATCTCCCATAATATTTTTGAACATCTCATTTATAAATTTCAAAATCGTATTCACAGTTCTGTAATTTTCTTTTAATACAATAGGCTCAATCTCCGATACTCTTTTTATATCTTCCATTGCATCATAAAATACCTGAACGTCAGCTCCCCTGAATCCATATATGGACTGTTTGGGGTCTCCTACTATAAATAAATTTTGTCTGTCCAAATCGGATTTCTCAGTAGCTAATTTGTATATGATATTTTTCTGAAGTTCATTGACATCCTGAAATTCGTCTACCATAATATATTTATATTTATTTTGATATTTTCTAAGTATGGTTTCCTTGTTAAGGAGGTTTAAAGCCTCTATTTGAAGGTCTTCATAATCAAGAACGCCTTCTTCCTTTTTTCTGCCGGAATATCTGTTGTCTATATCAATTAAACAATCCAGTACAATTTCATAAAGCCATCTTCTGTCCTTTTCTTTTATCATTACTGCTTTGTCCACATTATCCTTCAGCCTTTCGATCCTTTCCTCTTCACCCTTCATATTTCCTATAAATTCTTTAAGATATATCAAAGCATCCGCAATATTTTCGTTTTCCCTTGAAGACTTAAAATTATTCCATACTTCATCATTTTTTAGCTTGGCATATTTGGAATTAGCTCTTCCCTTTTCTATAAGATACAAAAAATCATCCTTAATCTTCTCAATCAAATTTTTGTCCAATGATATTTCGTCAATATTCCTCAAAGTAATTTCCCTTAAATCCTTAAAAGTCATACCGGCATTTCGAACTTCATTATAAATTTTTATAAGAATTTCTGCAATTTCATTAATATTATAGACATTGAATTCTGAGATAAACCTATATACCCTATCATCTTTTTCTACATTTTCTATAAGATAACCGTATACGGTTTCATATAAAAGCCTGTCCTGTCCCTCTTCGTCCAAAATTTCAAAGGAAGGATCAACGGCAGCTTCTACCGGATTCTCCCTCAGCATCTTTGAGCATAAACCATGGATTGTAGATATACTTCCCCTTTCCAAGTCTCTGTACAGCCTCCTCCATTTTTCGCCTTGAGAAAATCTCTCTTTAATCAGCCCCCTTATTCTTTCTTTCATCTCTCCGGCTGCTTTTTTGGTAAATGTAATAGCAAGGATAGATTCTATTTCTTTTCCCTCTTCCAGATCTCCATTCTCAAGTATATAAACATATCTTTCGGTAAGAACTTTGGTCTTCCCTGAACCAGCCCCTGCATTTACGGAGACATTTCTGCCTATGGTTTCCACCGCTTTCTTCTGAGCTTCATTCAAGCCCATTTTTTCACCTTCTCTCAATATCTGCATATTTCCCTGTATGGACAGTAATCATCACATTCCCTTGGATTTATAGAAAAATCCCCTTCCTCCATATTATTTAAATAATTATTCATATTTTCAATTTCCGTATTCATAATACTTGTCCACTCTTCCGGTTTTAAAATTCCACTCCTCCTTTTCGGACCAAATAATTTTCTCCCCTCTTCCTTAACTATTTGAAATCTCACGTTTCCATTGGATATAATTATATAAGCTCCCGCCACAATATTTTTGTTTTTCTGACTCATAATATAAACGGGTAATTGAAAAGAAATGCCTTTCGTTATATCATCAATATTTCTAATTCCATAAGAGCTGGTCTTATAATCGTATATGACATACTTTTCATCTCCGTAAAATTTATCCAGCCTATCTATTTTCCCCATTATATTGATTATTCTGTCTTTTAAATTCAAAGGAAAATCATAATCCTTACCAAATTCCACTTCAAAATCATAAGGAAGAAGCTTTTCCCCTCCCTGAACAATTCTTTTCAAATCCGAATCGATCAATTTAATAATAGAGTCAGCAATGGAATTTATTCTGATCTGCCAAACTTTATTTATATTTTTAACTCCGTTACTTTTTAAAATACTTACAACTCTTTTTTCTATCTCCGATGGAATACTGTTCATGTCAAATGCCTTTTCTCCCGATACATGTTTCTCAAAATCCTTTTTATGGGAAATATAATATTCCTTCAATACCTGATGAAAAATATTCCCCTTGTCCAATGGGGTAAATTCTTTTATATCCCTTTCCATTCCCTGAATATTTAAAATATAGTCCATCAGAAATCTATAAGGGCATTTTCCATAGGTTTCAAAAAAGGTAACGGAATACTTTTTATTTCTGAGAAATCCCTCAATATCATTTTGGATTTCATTACTATCGATAAAACCATTGTATTCATTAAATTTACCTTTCTCCCTTTCAATTTCACATTTTATATTCTTTCCGATTCTTCCTTCATCAGCCGTACATCCTCCAAAGGGCAGTTCAAATAAATAATTCATATCTACAGAAATTATATTTATTTTTTCTTCTATTTTGTCTCCTTTAAATAAATTCAAAAATTCATCCAAAAATATGGATGGAATACTCCCTTCATCTTCCGAACTTTCACAATAGCTTAAATACAGTCTTTCTCTGCATCTTGTAATCCCAAGTACAAATAAAAAGCCTTCCTTGTCCATTTTCTCATTATAATTTTTAACATCTATTCCTATATCTTTTAAATTCCAATAATTTTCCTCGGAAAAGAAAAAATTTTCATCTCTTAAATCGGGATAATTTTCTTGGGAAAGGCCGGCCATAAATACCGTATTATAATCAGTTCCTTCTAAAGTCAGCGGAGTAAGTATATTTATCCCATCCTTATCTCCAATAGTTTCAACTATGTTTTCATCGTCTAAATAATTTTTGAATATCCGAAAAAATTTTTCAAAAGAAATGTTCTCATAAACCATGGGGATATTCTCTTTCATTTTCATAAGAATATCTGCCATTTTCGAATAGGAAATAAAATCTCTGTAGAATATATCATAATCTCCCGTTTCATTATAAATATCAAGTATTTTTTCTTCTAATCCATATTTTTCTATTATCTCCATGACAGAACATATCATTTCATCTATATTTCCCTGATCAGGAATGGAATCTGCCTCTTTTCTCATCCCAATTATGGCTTCATATAAAATCCCTATCTCCTTGAAGTTGTCCTTCATATCATCTCTACCTTTTTTGATAAAATCGGAAAATATATTTTTTTCTTCTTCAATGGCCAAAATCAAATCGTCAATATCTTTAAATTTAAATTTTCTTAACAAAAATTCTCCTTTGCTTCCTTCTTCCGCAAGATTAAAATAATAACTTTTTATTCTGTTGATGATGCTTTTTCTGTCAAATTTATTTATCTTTAAAATAAGTATATTAAGAATATCCCTTATTAGAGGAATTTCGGAAAGCTTTCTTTCTTCATTAATTGAAAATTTGATTTTTTCCTCTTTAAATACCTTAAAAACCACATTTAAATATTCATTTGAACACAATATCAATCCTATGTCATTCAATTTTATTCCTTTATCAGCCGTTTTTTTGATTTCATAAGCGATTCTTTTTATCTCAGCATAGTTGTCGGAAGCTTTAATCAGTTTTATATTATCGTTTTTAACAAAGATTTCTCTTTCTTCCCCAAATAACTTATTTCCTATAATTTCAAAATGATTTCTTTCTTTATAATCCTTAAAATCTGTGATAAATCCTATGCTTTCCAAATCCTCTACGGTTTTTCCGACCGTGTTATAATATCTGTCAGTTTTAAACGGCATATTTATATATATGTCCAGGTTCACTTCCGTCATCAATTTAAGTATTTGAAATTCCTGAGGCCTGAAATCAAAAAATTGATCTATTATTATAAAGTCTAAATTTTCAAAGATTCCTTTAGCCTTATTTTCGTCTTCCAATAAATTAAAAAAAGTTTCTTCTCTGTCTGCAATATTTTTTTTATTTAAAAAACGTTCATATTCCTGATATATAAGCCCTATTTCCTTATAATATTGAGTATCCGGGCATCTCTTTAAAAAATCTTCCGGAGAAATTAAGGACTGTTTAATCTTTCCTATTATTTTCGAAATATCGTTTATAAATCCCTTGGTAAAGGCAATATCATCATAATAATTGATTTTTCCCTCATTCTTTAATTCCTTCATTATATTATTTAATATGGATTTTTTTATCTCCGAATCAATATATTTTTTATTTTTTAAATTCATCATATTATTTGCAATGTCATCAAATGTAATTATATTTATATCAAATCCTCCGGGCATTCCTTCAAGAAACATCTTTCTGTATTCAAAAATTAGATTTCCGCTGGGAAGTATATAGTAGAACCTATCCCCTTTATTTTCTCTTATATATCTCCTTCCCTTTTTAAGTAATTCATCTTTCATAACATTGTTCAACTCACTAAAATATACAACCCTCTTTGGCATACTCACACACCTCATCAATCCAATTCTTTCACTAAAATTTACTCTTCAGAAAAAATCCTATCTGTCATATGATAAGATATCTCTGGTTTTTCTGTTTATATCTTCTATATTAACTTCATTTATCCTTTCATCATTAACATATTTTTCTTTTAGCTTTAAAATTCTATATAATTTTTTATCAATATCTTCTTCTTTAATATCCCCCGATTCTACTGCTTCTTTTATTGTGTCAAGTACTTTATGTTCATTTTCATATCCATGACATACAAGTATTATGTCGCTTCCCGCTTTCAAAGATTTTACAGAAGCTTCCCCTATATCATAATTATTCATCACTGCACCCATAGTCATGTCATCGGTAATTATAACTCCCTTATAATTAAGCTTTTCTCTTAATATATCGTTTATTACGGTATATGAAAAGCTTGCAGGATTTTCCCCATCAATTTTAGGAAATAAAATATGAGCTACCATTATCCCGTCAACTCCCTCTTCAATAGATTTCTTGAAAGGAAGCAACTCAAAATTATCTATTTCTTCAAAAGTTTTGTCTACTATGGGAAGTTTTTTATGAGAATCAACTCTTGTGTCTCCATGTCCTGGGAAATGTTTCACTACGGATATGACACCTGTGGATTTAATTCCGTTCATTACCTGTGTTCCTTGTTCTATGACTATTTCGGGATTATCTCCAAAGGATCTGTCCCCAATAACAGGGTTCTTATAATTAGAATTTATATCCATTACAGGAGCAAAATCTATATTAAAACCTAAACTTTTAACTCTCATTCCCAAGGCTTCTCCTATTCTAAAGGAATAATCTTTATCATCTTCATTTCCTACTTCCTGCATAGAAGGAATTTTGACAAACTCTTTGGAAAGTCTGGTCACTCTCCCCCCTTCTTCATCTAACCCTAAGAATAAAGGTATATTTCCCCTGTTTAAATCCTTTAAATTATTAAGTAACTCTAAGGTTTGGTCTGCGCTCTTTATATTACCGGAAAATAAAATAATGCCCCCTGCATGTCGGTTTTCTATCATTTCCTTTATATTTTCATCAACCTTTTCTCCTTCAATTCCTATCATAACAAGTTGACCAATTTTTTCTTCAATAGTCATGGATTTTATTTTTTCAGCTATTTCATCTGGTTTTTCCACATGTTCTGAATTTTTCTCATCATTAGGGTCAGGTATATCTATATCCCTTCCTCTGCAGCCAAGAAGAAAAATCAATAAACAGGCTAAAATCACGATAATCATTTTTTTCATCATATTCACCTATTTCTATTTTCTATTTTAAGATTTATAGTATACCAAAATTATACTATAAATACTCAAAAACTACAAAAATCTCTTCTGAATCAGCCTGTTTGAAAACTTTTATATTCATAATATTTATATCAACCTGCAAATACAACAATAATATCCCCGATTTTCACATCATCTGTAGGGATAATCTCCTCTTTTCCATTTCTTTTGACCCTTGCAGTTTTTGGTGTGAGGTCTATAAGTTTTTCAATGCCTTTACGTGCTTTGCTGGCAGTGGCATCCTCAAGCAATGTTCCGATGGCCATAATCAGGGCCACTTCACCTGCGGCAAAATATTCGCCGATACATATGGAGGCAACCAACGCAATGGAAACCAACACATCTGCCTTAATATCATGTTCCCTAATAAGGGCGGTTACAGAGCCAATTACGATGGGGATACCACAAAGTACAATAGCAACCCATGCAATATCAAAAGGTAATACATTCTCCAATACACCCGTTAAACTTAAAATCAATGTAACCGCCGAAATTATCGTAAAAAGGATATTTCTTCGGCTTTTCTCCCACATAAATTTACCCCCTTTCTTATTTATTTCAGAAACTTAGCAACCGCATTATTCAGATCATCAAGAACTTTTTTATCCCCGTTTTTTACAGCATCTACAACACAATGGGTAATGTGATCCTGTAAAACGATACGGCTAATACTGTTAATAGCAGAACGAACGGCAGAAAGCTGAATTAAGATCTCGCTGCAATCCCGCCCCTCTTCTACCATTTTTTTAACCCCTTCCATTTGATGAGTAATCATGATTATGGTGACATTGAATTCATCTCTTATTTTTTTATTTACAAAAAGAAAAACTCAGGTATAATCCTTACGGCAATACCTGAGCTTATAAATAAAAAGAATCCCACAAGACCATGTATAGCCGTTAAAGTTATACATGAGTCTCGTTATTTAAGACAAGCCAGACTGTTATCAGTCAGCATGTTGACTTATCACGCACACATTTTATGCGCTAACTACTCCCTCATGAGTATTTTCAAATTGTTTATTTATGATATCACTAATCTCCAAAAATGTCAATTACATAATAATTATCCAATCAAATAACTGTTTTTGCTTTTTGTAAACATGGTTATCTCAGGATAATGGATTATTAAAATATCGTTCCGACTTCTTTTATATCTGCAAGATCCTCTCTATAATTTTCATCTTCAGCATTAAGACTATTTATAACAACTCCACTGGACTTTCCCGTAGAATGAATATATTTTTCATCTCCTATATACATCGCCACATGACCAGGCCAGTAAAGCATATCTCCCAATTTCATATCTTTCCTTTTTATTCTTCTCATATTAAACTCTTCTTTTATCTGGGCATCCCTATAAATTATTATTCCGTTAATTAAATATGATATGGCACATAAGCCGGAGCAATCTATTCCCAATGGAGATTTTCCTCCCCATTTATATTGAGTTCCCATATAAGAAAGAGCCGTATTTACTATTTTTCTTCTTATATCCTCTTCTCGATATACAGACCCTATGTTCACCTTCTCTTTTACAAAATCCTTTCTAATCCAGCCCTTATCTCCTTGAGGGAATTCCATCTGAACCCATTGTTCCTCTTCCTTCCCCGTCAATTTAATTATAGCACCTCTTGTAAGCCGAATCAGAGGATATGACTGGAACTTAGGTTCCGCCATTACATCTACGATATTCCAGCAAACAGTATGGTTTGCATTTTCCATCCAATTCTTTGTTTTCTTATCATTTACATATATATAATCTTTATTTACATATCCTTTATACCTATAGTCAGTCTCAACATAATACCAGTTATTGTCTGCATTTTCTAATATTTTGATTTTCCTTCCAAATAAAGATTCATCCACCATTTCCGTTCCAAATTCGGGACTTTTTTTCAATGGGCACAATGTTTTAATTATAATTCCATGAGTAAAATCGTCTTTTATATTCATATTCTTAAATCACTCCTTAACTACAAATTTAATCTCAGTTAAACTCTTTTAATACTTTCTTATATTGTTCCTGCTCCCTCTTATTTGCCAAAACAAAATGATTTCTCCCTATTTCAACCCATTCCGGTTTATCCTTATCATAATCATGGCATTTCGGATCATACACCTTCAGTATCTTATGCTTTTCCTTCACAGGATCAGGCAGCGGTATTGCAGAAAGAAGTCCTTGAGTATAAGGGTGAAGAGGATGCTGAAACAGCTCTTCTGTTTCCGAAAGTTCAACTATCTTTCCCTTCCTGATTACTCCTATCCTATCTGATATGAACCTTACGACAGACAGGTCATGAGCTATAAACAAATAAGTCAGCCCTTTTTTCTTTTGAAGATTAGACAAAAGATTTAAAACTTGGGCCCGTATTGAAACATCAAGAGCAGATATGGGTTCGTCTGCTATAATAAATTCCGGTTCCATTACTAAAGCTCTTGCAATTCCTATTCTTTGTCTCTGCCCTCCCGAAAATTCATGGGGAAACCTACTGGCAAACTCCGGAATAAGCCCTACGTCTAAAAGAGCATTTTCAACTTTTTCTTTTCTCTCCTTTTCATTCTTATAATTTTTTATGTTATATAATCCTTCCGATACTATATAATCCACTTTTGCTCTTTCATTAAGAGATGCCATAGGATCTTGGAATATCATCTGAATTTCTTTGGTTAATTCCTTATCCATTTCTTTACCGATCTTGCCATTAATACGGTGACCTTTAAAAATTATATCCCCTTTAGATGTTTCATTTAATCTCATAATTGCTCTCCCTATAGTGGTCTTCCCAGAGCCGGATTCTCCTACAAGTCCAAAAGTCTCACCTTTATAAATCTCAAAAGTCACATTATCAACGGCTCTAAATCTGTTTTTCTTTTTTCTTCCGAATTCTATGCATAAATTGTTAACTTCCAATAGTACTTCTCTCTTATTATATTCCATTATTATTCACCTTCCATTGCGACCTCAACATCTTTATGGACTCCGGCGGCTCTACCTTTGGAGCACGGGGATCCAAAAGCCAAGTTTTAGCTTTGTGAGTAGGACTTACTGAAAAATAAGGAGGCTTTTTAATAAAATCTATTTTTAATGCTCTCGGATTACGAGGAGCAAATGCATCTCCCTTTATCTCATTAAACAAATTGGGAGGAGTTCCTTTAATAGTATACAACTCCTTGCCTTTAATCCCCAACTGAGGAAGGGATGACAAAAGTGCCCAGGTATAAGGGTGCTGAGGATTATAAAAAACCTCTTCACAAGTACCTATTTCAACAACATCACCGGCATACATAACGGCAATTCTGTCTGCCACATTAGCTACTACTCCCAAATCATGAGTAATATATATAATGGTGAGGCTATATTTTCTTTTTAAGTTTTTTAAAAGTTCCAATATCTGCGCTTGTATAGTCACATCCAGGGCAGTAGTAGGTTCATCACATATAAGAATATTGGGTCTGCAGGCAATAGCAATCGCTATAACAACCCTCTGTCTCATGCCTCCTGAAAACTCATGAGGGTATTGGGAATATCTTTTCGCCGGTTCAGGAATTCCTACATCCCTGAGAATATCCACCGCTGCTTTTCTAGCATTTTCCCCTCTTAACCCTTGATGAAGAATTATAGTCTCTTCAACTTGTTTTCCAATGGTTTTAAGAGGATTTAAAGAAGTCATGGGTTCTTGAAATACCATTGCTATTTCTTTCCCTCTAATTTTTATCCAATCATTTTCAGTTTTATATTTTGTTATATCTTTACCCTTATATTCTATGCTTCCGAAGTCCACCCATCCGTTCTTATCCAAAAGCCCCATAAAGGTCTTAGTAAAAACTGATTTGCCTGATCCTGATTCTCCTACTATTGCTAAGCTTTCGCCCTCATATGCATCCAAAGATATCCCTCTTATAGCCGTTAAAATCCTCCCTCTTAATTTAAATTTAACTACAAGGTCTTTTACGGATAATATAACATTCTCTTCCATCATATCATCCCCTCCTATATGTGATTTCTTGGATCAGCCGCATCGGCAAATACATTTCCGATTACATAAAAAGATATTGTTATAATTGATATAACTATTGCAGGAAATATTAGCTGATAACGCAACGATGAGACCATCATAACAACTCTACCCTCATTTATCAGATTCCCTAAGGATGGAATACTTATTGGCAACCCGAGGCCTATATAAGTCAAGAATACTTCGGAACCTATGGCTTCCGGAATAGCTAAAGCCATTCTCAGCATAATAACGGAAACTAAATAGGGAAGAAGGTTCCTGGTTATAATTCTTCGAGTTGGAGTTCCGAGACATTTAGATGCTAAATTATATTCTCTGTCCCTTATAATTACTATTTGATTACGGACAAACAATGCCATTCCGCGCCATCCGGTTATGCACATTGCAAAAACTAATGTCCCTATGCTGGGACGCATTATATAGGTCAGCAATATCAAAATTATAGTTGTAGGTATATTATCAATGACATTATAAGCCTCAGTAATAAAACGATCAAGACTTCTGACATAGCCCCACAATGCCCCTATGGTAATTCCCGCTATAGCTTGCCATATAGCTACTAAAAGTCCAATCATTAAAGAGGTACGGGTTCCGCTCCATATACGGGCCCAGAGATCTTGACCTATGGAATTTGTCCCAAATATAAATTCCGAATCGGGAGGATGATTCATAAGCTGCATATTGGTAGCCGGATCAATATAAATTTGAGTAGGTGACTTTTGATTGGGAAGTATAGGCTGAATAAATGTAAAAACTAAAAGAGCGATCATTATGATTAAAAAAAATAACGCGGCTCTATTTTTTATAAACACATAAAATGTGGACCTCCAGTAAGAGTAATTGGAATATCCTGTACGTTCTGCCAAGGAATCATCATATTCCTCAAAATCAAACAAGGCTTCATCCGTTTTAATAGATTCGTTGATCCCTTCAGCGAGCTTAGTTATTTTTTTGTTTCCTATTCCCATTATCTCGCACCTCCCTTGCCTTCTAATTTAATACGGGGATCAAAGGATGCCATAAGTATATCTCCAAGGAAAAGGCCAATTATGCCTATTGAAGAATAAATAAGAACAAGTGACTGAACCAAAGGATTATCCTGCCTTTGAATAGCCGTTACAAGAAGACCTCCCATTCCGGGTATTGAATATAAGGATTCTATATATATGGAACCGGATATGGTATACAAAAGGGAAGCAGGTAAATATTGTGCCATAGGCACAAAGGCATTTCTCAAAACATGCTTCACCATGACTTTTTTATCTTTAAATCCCTTAGCCCTTGCTAATTTTACATAATCCCTATTTAATTCATCTACCATGTATCTTCTCATCCACATGGCATAAGAAGCCGTGCTTCCTAAGGACATGGAAATAACGGGAAGTATCCAGCTAAGGTGATCACTTTGTTTAAAAAGAATCGGAAGCTTAAAAATATCAGTGGCATAAAGTTGAATAAATAAATAATAAACTGCCGCGGGAACAGCATTTATAATTACAATATATCCCGTTCCGATTTTATCCCAAACTTTATTTTTACTTCGTGCCATCAGTATTCCCATAGACACTCCACAAATCAACGAAATTGCCATAGCAGACAACCCAAACTCAAGAGAATATGGGATTTTACTCTTGAGTATTTCTATTACAGGCACTTTAGGCCTATATATGGTCGATGTTCCTAAATCTCCCGATAAAATGTTTTTATAAAAATTTACTAATTGTACGTGCAGAGGGTCTCTAAGTCCCATGCCAGTTAATATTGCTTCCTTTTGTGCTTCATCAAGTTTTTCATAACTATCTCCAAAATATCCCTCT
This sequence comes from Sporanaerobacter sp. PP17-6a, assembly GCF_900095615.1. Classification (NCBI taxonomy): domain Bacteria; kingdom Bacillati; phylum Bacillota; class Tissierellia; order Tissierellales; family Sporanaerobacteraceae; genus Sporanaerobacter; species Sporanaerobacter sp. PP17-6a. The sequence goes on from NZ_FMIF01000030.1 coordinate 29,864, forward strand.
TCCGGCATCAGACGCAATAAGAAAAAAACTATTGTTATAACAATTAATAGCGTAACCATAGATTGAAATAATCTTTTTAACGAATATTTTAACATGTTTCTCCTTCCTTTCCGATTATCATCCGATAATTATGCTTTCAAAGGATCGCAATATAAGTTAATTTTAATGCAAGGACTATGGCTATAGCCCTTGCATTAATTTCATTCACCTCTTATTCTATTGACCTGCTTCTTTTAATGCCTTAGTACGGTTCTCCTCCCATTGTTTCAATTGTTTATCATATTCTTCCGAATTCATTGACTTCTCCATAACCTTTTGTCCTTTAAACCTTAAAGAAGAAACGCCGAAGGGTGAATAAGGAGATTCAAAGGGGTTCAATTTAGAAGCCGAATATCCGCCGCCGCCAATTGCATAAGGAATAACAAAAGCCTCATCTATAAAGAAACTTTCTGCCTCTGCAAATAATGTATATCTCTTTTTAATATCTAATACTTCATTTCTTGCTGCCACTATCATATTTTCATATTTATTTTTACCGTTAGATTCTTTATAACCTTCTGCTAATTCAGGCCAGTTATATGTTCCTTCCTCCATAAAAGGCCCTGTATACGTTTCCGGATCGGCATAGTCCGGTCCCCAATTACATTCAAGAATTGCATATTTTCCTGCACGCCTCACTTCTCCCAAAAATCCTGTAGGTGGTTTTGGGTCTATTATTACATCAATATAATCTTTGCCAAGCAAGCCTTCAAGTTGTTGTTCCACTACTTGAGCACGATTAGCCCATTCTGTACTATTTGTATTGTAAGGCATTAATATCTTTATCGGCAATGTTGCTCCTGCCTCTTTAAGCTCCGTTACCGCTTTTTCTTTATATTTCAAAGTCAAATCCTTATTGAAAGAATCGGTATTTGAAATCTCGGCCAAACCATCCAATTGAGTGTAATCAACTCCATCTACACTTACAAAATTTTTAGGCGTTATTGTGTTACTTATCCGCTTTTCGGGATCATAAGGCTCTTCAGTGAGCATAGCTGCTTTTCTGTCTAAAGCATGAAATATTGATTTGCGGAAATTTACATTATTAACTGCAATTTTCCAATTCTGTGGTTCATATTCTTCTGAAAATTTAGGGTCAAAATTGAATGCATAAAAATAAGTAAAGAAACTGGTTCTATTGGGACGAATTTGAGCTTCTTTTTCAGAATCCTTCATCCATTCATCAAGAGCCGAAGAAGGAATATCGGCATAGCTTACTTCTCCTCGAAGGAACAGTTCCGGCGATAAAGTAGATGATTCCTTATTATATATATAGTTTATATTCGCAATAAAGATATTGTCTTTATCCCAGTAATTTTCATTTTTAACAAGAATCCTTCTGATCTGAGGCTCAAAGGTTTCCAGTATATAAGCGCCATTGTATAAAATATTCGTATTGTCCGTACCGAATCTATCTCCCTTTTCGGCTAAAAACTTTCCGTTAACAGGGAAGAAACACGAATAATTAAGCATTGACAAAAAATAAGGTGTAGGCTTTTCAAGAGTATATTGAAGAGTATATTTATCTACCGCTTTTACTCCCACTTCTTCAAAATCCGTAATCTCTTGATTATAATATTTTTCCGCATTTTTGATAACGCCATAAACTACATTAGCCGTTTGGGATTCGTTTTTGGAATCCAAAATATACTTCATAGCATCTACAAAATCCTGTGCCGTAGCCTCTGCATATTCTTTGCCTTCATTAGTTACCCATTTAACTCCTTCACGAATTTTAAACGTCCATGTCAAATTATCGTCGGATAATTTCCATTCAGTTGCCAAACAAGGCACTATCACTCCATATCTGTCATAATCAACTAAAGTATCTACCAGATTAGCCGCCAGCCCATATTCTACTTCCGATGCGGTAACCAGATAATTTAAAGTCTCTATTTCCTGCGCATAAGCTGTCGTGTACTCCTGAGGTGCTTCGTCGTCCCCTTCTTTGCTTGATCCGCAGCCAACCAAAAAAATCAGTAATGCCATAGTTAAAGCCATTATTCTTTTCATACCGTATCATCCCCCCTCTAATATTTTAATCGCAGCCCTATATTTTTTGATACCTCCTTAATTAATTATTCATAGTAAAACAATATAAGAATTTTCTGAAATTTCTTTTATGTTAATTTAAGCAATTAATATGCCAATTCTGATATCCATTACATACTCCTATTTTTAATATAAAAAAAGCTTCTATCAAATCTTAATATACTAAGGATACATTCCTTGAAACCCATTTTAGTTCAACCATATATTAAGGAGATCATGACTTTCCTATGGGTTATAAAAAAGGCATTCTCAAAATATTATTTTCCGAATTTTCGTAATAAAAAAATCAAATTAATTCAATAGCTATTGGAATTTTTTCATTATATCAACATTAAAATTTTTTCCTAAAAAAAGTACATATTCCTTATTTCCGCATTAATTAATTGAATATTTTCTCAGCTTCTCATAAAAAGTAGTTTTGCTTACGTCTAAAGCATTCATTGCTTTTTTCTTATCCCCATTAAAATATTTAAGAGCATTTTCTATTGATTTCTTTTCATAATATTTTACAATATCCCTTAAGGGAACTATCCTATCCCCGTTAAAATTATCCTGTTCTTTTATATTTATGGTCAAATTCTTGGACAAAATGGTACTACCCTCTGATAAATTTATTGCCCTTTCAAGAATATTTTCCAATTCTCTTACATTCCCGGGCCATTGGTATTTTAAAAGCATATTGAATGCTTCCCCAGACATCCTTTTATCTTCACTTCCAATTCTCTTACAAATATTTGGAAGCATTGAATTTACTAATGGGTATATATCATTTTTTCTTTCTCTTAAAGGAGGTATATATATGGGAAATACATTTATCCTGTAATATAGATCTTCCCTAAATCTTCCTCTAAGCATTTCTTCCTCTAAATTTTTATTTGTAGCAGCTATTATTCTGGTTTCAATTTTAATCTTCCTTGTTCCTCCAACACGATAAAAACTCTTATCTTGAAGAAATTGGAGAAGTTTTACTTGTAAGCTCAAGGGTATTTCTCCAATTTCATCTAAAAATATGGTTCCTCCTTCAGCGATTTCAAAGAATCCCTTTTTGCCCTCGTTTTTTGCTCCGGTAAAAGCTCCCCCTTCATATCCGAACAATTCTGTTTCAAGAAGGCTTTCTGCTATTACACCACAATTAACGTGAACAAAAGGGTTATTTTTATTTTTGCTGTTATCATGAATAGCTTTTGCTAAAAGAGTTTTTCCTGTTCCGCTTTCTCCCATTATCAATACGGTGGAATTAGTTCTTGATGCCTTAATAGCAAGATTCTTTACATATTCCATCTCTTTGCTTTCACTGATTATTTCAGGAAAATATTTCTGTCGGCTTTTTCCTTCAAGTAATTTCTTTTCAGCTTCTTCCAGACTTTGAAGAGCCTCATCTCTCTCCTTTATTACTCTCTTGATTTCAGAAATATCTTCAACAATTAATGCAGCTCCTATTCTTTTACCATTCTTATCAACAGGTAAAAGAGTACACATCGTAGGAATACCATTGATTTCCTTGAACTCATCAGAATAACTTAAATCTTTGCCTTTAGCTACTTCCAAAAATTCCTTGATCGTCGAACTTCCTTTGTGTATTTCAAATATATCCTTTCCTATTATATTAAGTATTTCAAAATTTTCTCCTTTGGCCCTATAGATTTCTCCCTTCAATATATCATTTATGCTTTCTCTTCTTGCTGTATATCCGGGAGACTGATAAAATTTCATTTTTTTTGTTTTACCATCTAATATAACTATATGTCCTACAGCATTTATATAATTCATAGTATATTTTTCTCCGTCAATTTCGATGGTTATAATTTTATTTGTAAAGTCAATAACTACGCTGATATTCATATCAATGAAATTTGTTTTAAACTTTAGCGTCTCCTGATGTTTGTCTTTCTTTTTATGCAAATATACGGGCTTTACTCCGCAAACATCATAAACGCCCACAGCTATTAATGCATCTCCCGTGTCTATTCCCTTATCTTCTATTCCTATGCATTTCAATGAAGAATAAGTAAGGTTTCCGTCATCCCGAGATAATGAATTGTCTCCGATTATTACAATATCTCCCTTTTTAATAGCTCCTCTTTCATGGCTTATATGTTGATTATATATTATTCCAAATATCTCTTTGGCTTTTTTATTATATACTTGTATTTTACCTTCGTTGTCTATAACTATAAAACCTTCCGACATCATATCCGTAAACACATTCACATATTCATTGTCACTGAACATATAGGCCCACCCTTTACTTAAAATTTTATTCAATAATTTCTAATTATTCCAATAAATAATTTATATTTTTATCACATAGATTATAGCACTTATAGTTATCAAAATAAAGCAACAAACATATAGAGGAAATATATTGCAACTTTTTTAAAATATGCTTAAGTTTAATTCTGCTGATAAGCCTTCAAGTATCCCCCAGGCTCCTACAGAATTCCCTTTATTGTCAAGGGAAGGTCCATAAGCTCCTATTCCCATTTTATGAGGAACTGAGGCCATTATTCCTCCTCCTACTCCACTTTTAGCTGGAATTCCCACTTCTATGGCAAATTCTCCGCTGGCATCATACATACCACACGTCACCATAAAAGTCTTTATAATTCTGGCAATACGTTTACTGGCTATTTCCTCTCCTGTAAAAGGCAGTCTCCCTTCATTGGCAAGAAGAAGACCAATTTTGGCTATATCTACACAACTAACCTCAATTGAACACTGTTTGAAATACACATTTAGAATTTCTTCCGGATTTTCTTCTAAAATACCCATATCCTTAAGTAAATAAGCCATAGCCCTATTCTTGTTCCCCGTCTCTCTTTCTGATCTGTATACTTCTTCATTTACTTTAAGCTCTTTATTGCCGGTTATCTTTTTAAAAAGATTCAATAGCCTCTCAAATTTTTCCTCCCCATTTCTGCCTTTAATTAAAGAACAAACAGCTATGGCTCCCGCATTGATCATGGGATTTAAAGGTTTGGATACGTCTGCTGTTTCCAGCTTGTATATAGAATTAAACCTATCTCCCGTTGCTTCCATTCCCACTTTTGTAAAAACCTTTTCCTCGCCTGTATCCAGAAGTGCAAGCATAAAGGAAATAGTTTTAGAAATGCTCTGTATGGTAAATAAAGTTCTATAATCTCCGGAAGCATATGAGTTTCCGGACATATCTATTACACAAACTCCAAGATTGTCTATATCTGCTCTTGCCAAAGCAGGAATATAATTTGCCACTTTTCCCTTATGAGTTAAGGGCAGATTAATTTTAACCAGGTTGTCCAATAATTCTTGCATTTTTGTCCCCCTTTAATTTAATTATTATATTATAATTATATAATATATATCAAAAATAGACTATACAAAAATGTTTCTGTGCCATCTACCAGCTAAGCTGACGACTTTTCTCAGCTATCCATTTTAACCCCATAAAACTTAATCTCTAAAGATAAGTCATAATCTAAAAAATCCTATATTATATTTTGTATAATATAGGATTTACATTTATCAATATTGACAAACCAACTACTATGTGATACTATATAGTAGTAGTCAGTATCACTTCATATCAGTCATACAAAATAGCAATGGGGGAGATTGTTCTGGAAAACCTAACGGAAATGCTCAAAGGCGTGCTTGAGGGCTGCGTCCTTGAAATAATAAGCCGCAAAGAAACCTACGGTTACGAAATCACGCGGCAGCTGAACGCCATCGGCTTCACAGATGTTGTGGAGGGAACGGTGTACACCATTCTGATCCGGCTTGAAAAAAACAAACTGGTAGACATCACCAAAAAGCCCTCCGACATGGGACCGCCGCGAAAATTTTTCGCGCTCAATGACGCGGGGCGTGAGGAATTGCGGAAGTTCTGGGAAAAATGGGAGTTCGTATCATCAAAAATTAGCGAGTTAAAGGAGGAAAAGCAATGAATTTTTGGGATAAAATTACAGGCAACGATATGACTAAAGAATTGAAAGCTTTTGATTCGCGAGTAAAAAAGCTTCCGGCAGATTATCAAGAGGCATGGGACAAAATCGGTTTGAATCTTTGGGCGTACGCAGATTTCACCGGCCGCAACCTCATGCCGATTCTCGATGGCGTGCTTGGCCTGCTTGAAGAATCGGCAGCAGACGGTCAAAGTGTGGAAGAGGTTTTGGGTGACGATATCAAAGGTTTCTGTTCAGCTCTGGCCGGCGAAGAAGGGGCAAAGTCTATTCGTGACAAGTGGCGCGAACAACTCAACAATAATATTGCTAAAAAATTAGGTAAATAGGAGGATAAAATGAGAATACAAGATATCATCGAAGGCAAAAAAGAGTGGCGGGCGCATATGACGCGTGTCAAAGCACTCCCGCAGGATTATCAGATTGTTTATAAAGAGATTCAAAAATATCTCTTTAAGGTCGGCCCTGTTGAGCTGACCGAGGGGACGGGCTTGCTCTCAGGGATTGTAGATCTTTTTGAGGAGGGCGCGGCCTCGGGGAAGGGCGTTCTCGAAGTGACGGGCAGTGACGTGGCGGCTTTCTGCGATAATCTGATCAAAGATTCAAAAACTTACGCTGACATCTATCAGAAATCTGTTAACCAAGAAGTTTACAAGGCCATAAAAAAGGATACGGATAAAACAAAGTAAAAGGGGGATATTATTGAGATGGAAAAAGCAATTCAAGTGAAAGGGCTGCAAAAGTCCTACAAGAAACTTCATGTTCTAAAGAGCGTGGATTTTGAGGTGGAAAAAGGCAGTATTTTCGCTCTGCTCGGCTCCAACGGCGCAGGCAAGACAACAATTGTCAAGATACTCACTACTCTGCTGAAGCTGGATGGAGGCACCGCCACCGTAAACGGCTTCGATGTTGTGTCAAAGCCCGACAGTGTGAGGCAGTCCATTAGCCTGACCGGGCAGTTTGCCGCTGTGGACGAAATTTTGACCGGGCGGGAAAATTTAATCATGATTGCTAAACTAAGGCACCTGAAAAATCCGCATCAGGTGGCGGAAGATCTGCTAAACCGTTTCAGTCTGGCCGCAGCCGCCGGCCGCAGGGTTTCCACCTATTCGGGCGGTATGCGCCGCAGGCTCGACATCGCAATGAGCCTTATAGGAAAACCGCAAGTTATTTTTCTCGACGAGCCGACCACCGGACTTGATCCCGAAGCACGTATTGAGGTCTGGAAGGCAGTCAAAAAGCTTGCTAATAATGGCACGACGGTGTTTCTGACCACGCAATATTTAGAGGAAGCCGAACAACTGGCAGATCAAATTGCCATTCTGCATGAGGGCAGGATTATCGCCAACGGTACGCTGGCGGAATTGAAAAAGCTGTTCCCGCCTGCAAAGGTGGAGTATGTTGAGAAACAGCCGACCTTGGAGGAGATATTCCTCGCAATCATCAGCAAAAAGGAGGAAAAATAAATGGAAACGATTAAGAAACACTTTTTCAGTGACCTGGGCGTCATGCTTGGACGTTCCATGCGCCATATTTTTCGCAGCATGGATACCATAATCACAGTTACCATCATGCCTATTGCGATGATGATGCTGTTCGTCTATGTATTTGGCGGCGCAATCCAAACCAGCACGGATAACTATGTGAATTACCTGCTGCCCGGCATTATGCTGATCGCGATTGCAAGCGGCATATCCTATACGTCTTACCGTCTGTTTATCGATAAGCAACGGGGCATATTTGAACGGTTTCATTCCATGCCGATAGCACGTTCAGCCGTGCTGTGGGGGCATGTGCTGACCTCGTTGGTATCCAACGCAATCTCGGTTGTCGTCATCATTCTAGTAGCGCTGATTATGGGCTTTCGTTCGTCGGCTGGAATACTGTCATGGCTTGCAGTAGCTGGTATACTTACGCTGTTTACGCTGGCTTTAACTTGGGTCGCGGCGATTGCCGGACTGTCCGCAAAATCAGTGGACGGTGCAAGCGCCTTTTCCTATCCGCTTATCTTCCTGCCATTTATCAGTTCAGCCTTTGTACCGACTAAAACGATGCAGCCGGTTGTTCGCGCCTTTGCCGAAAATCAACCAGTAACCTCGATAGTGGAAACCATCCGTGCAATATTGTCAGGCCAGCCCGTTGGCAATAACATTTGGATTGCGCTCGCATGGTGTCTTGGTATTCTTGTAGTTGCACATTTACTTGCAATGAGGGCTTACAGGCGTAACGCAGCTTAATGTTTGCAGATATTAAAATGATAGTGGTTTGCCATTTTTCATAGATACTACTTAGCTATCAGTCCATAGTTAAATGCACACTTTTAAGGGTCCTCCATGGAAATTATGCGCTCGAAGGGCTCTTTATGCGCCGAAATTATTTGTATTCGCTTCTATAGCATTAAATAATTTTATATTTTGAATTGAGCAACCATTTTTTTTAATTTTACAGAACTTGACTTAGATGCTTCGGCTTGTTTAACAATTTCATTTACTTTCGAAGCAACATCTTCTGTTTTCTGTGCGATAAGTGTAGTACTGTTTGCACCTTCCGAAGTAGTTGATGCAATTTCATCCATAGCTGTAGTCACATTTTTGACGGATACCAGGAGTTTTTCAGTTGTAGCATTAAAATCTTCTGCAAGTTCGTTAAAATTAACAGCATCTTGGCTATATTGATCGCCGACTTTCACCATTTTTTTATAATCCATTATTACCTGTTTATCTATAAATTCCATCACTTGCTTTGAACTGTCTACAAGGTTTTGGACGGAGTCAATTGCTGGTTTTGTTATATCTTGTATTAAGTTTACCGTAGTTCTTGAACTTTCCGCAAGTTTTCTGATTTCATCGGCAACAACCGTAAACCCTTTACCGGCCTCACCTGCTCTTGCCGCCTCAATAGAAGCATTTAATGCAAGTAGATTTGTTTGTGACGTTATGGCCAAAATTGAATCAGACAATATATTTATCTTTTCAACTTCTTTGCACTTTTTAATAGCATCTTTCATTTTTTCTTGTGTAATGGAATAAATATTATGTGCATTTGTCTCGGAAGATGATGCTACTTTCATTATTTCAACGGCCCTTTTACTGATTTGATTAGAAGTAATCGCGCCTTGCTCCGCCTTTTTTGCAATATGTTCTATAGCTGCTTCCAAATCAATAGAGGTAGCATTTACTTCCTCAGTCGATGCTGAGGTTTCTTCCATGCCTGCAGATAACTGCTGCGTAGCTGCAGAAACATCCTCAATCTGTAAATTCAAGCTGTTAATATGTTTATCAATAGTAATTGCAGAATCATCGACAATGTCTGATTCCACCATAACTCCGGCAACTATTTCCTTTATTGACTGCTGCATTTTATTCATTGACTTGGCTAAGTCCCCAATTTCATCTGTTAACTTTATGATATTTTGAGGTATTGGCTCAGTAAAATCCTTATCGCCCATTTTCTTCACATATCCTGAGAGAACCAAAATAGGTTTTGCTATTTTAAATCTGGAAAACCACCCAATTAATATGGCCATTAATACTAAGGTCCCCATTAAAATAATGAAATAATTTGTCCTAAAAACGGATAATTCGTTATAAAATAATCTTTCAGGCGCAGATACGGCAAGTACCCAGTTTGAATTTACCAATTTCTCAAAAGCAATAATTTTGTTTTCATTCCCAAATTTAATAGTAATTATGCCGGAATCTTTTGATAACAAAGTTTTGAACATTCCTTGTAAATCCTTTAAATTTAATCCTTCCGCTTCTACTGTGTCTTTAACTTTCGATTCCTGACCGCCGGGATTCAAAATATTAATTCCTTCCAATTCCTTTACGGGATATGAAATAAATGACCCTGAAGTCTCATTGCCATAAATCAAAAATCTATTAGTAAAATGTTAAGAAAAGGTTAAGAGGAGGTTAAGAGGGCAGTAAAAAAGGCTTTCTTAATATATTAATGATTCAATGAAAGCCTTTTTTTATATAGTTTTACATCTCAGGTCTTGCTGGCTCCGATATATTTGATAAAGCGTCTCCTGCTTTATCAGCGACATGGTCTGATACTGCTATGTCTCCTAAGGCAAGGATTCCTACCAGCCTTCCGTTATCAGTTACAGGTAACCTCCTAATTTGATGATGACTCATAACATTAGTTGCCTCTTCAATACTTGTTTCAGGACTAACAGTAATAGGATTTTTAGTCATTACGGATTCCACCGTTGCTCCGTTGTTGTGCCCTTGGGATATTCCCTTGACTACAATATCTCTGTCTGTTACAATTCCCATAAGATTATTGGAATCGTCACAAACAGGAATACTTCCTACATTAAGTCTTTTCATCTCATCAGCAACTTCTCCAAGAGTACTGTTAACTCTTACTGATTTCGCAGGAGATGTCATAATATCATTAACTTTCAATATATCACCCTCCTTAAATTTAAAATCAGTAATATGATATGTAGTTTTTCTTTTTTTAAACATTAAACGTTTAAATTTAACGTCTCATTAACTCTTTTGAACCCTATTCTATTATAAAATCTAATTGCCCTGATATTTTCCGAATTTACATTTAATCTTACATTAGAAATTCCATTTCTTCTAAACCACCTTATAGCTCGGTTCATTAGAGACTCAGCAACTTTACTTCCTCTAAATCTCTGACAGACAAATATATCACTTATATAACCTGATTTGGGAACGATAAAAATATTGCTTAAAGCAATTCTCACTTCTCCTCTTAAGAATCCTATTCTTTCGTTATTTTCTTCTGCAATTAGAAATATTCTATTGGCATCATTTAAATCTTCGCTATATAGGTTTTTTATATTTTCCTCCCAATTTTCAGTAAGATGCATATAATCCAAAAAATTTCTATGATAGTCGGATAACTCTTTCCACATTTTGACAATATCATCTATATCCTCTTTTTTCGCATCCCTAATATTCACATTTCCACTCCCTTTCAATTTTTTCAAGAACTTTTCCGCCCTTTGCTGTAAATTCCTTCCCATTTAAATATTCCAAAGGGTGAGAAAGTCCATTAAATATAATTTTATGTGCATAAAGAAATTGGCTGTTAAGTCCATACTCTTCTCTGAATCGTTTGTTCACACTATTTAATCCATATTTTGTATCTCCCACCAAAGGATATCCTATAGATGAAAGATGGGCTCTTATCTGATGAGTCCTCCCTGTAATCAATTGGATCTCAAGAAAAGAATATCCTTTTTTCTTTTCTATCAGCTTTATATCCGTTATTATCTCTTTAGAACCTTCCACTTTGTTTTTATATACTTCTACTTTGTTTTTTTCCTCATCCTTAATCAGGTATCCCTTTAAAAGAAAATCTCCCTTTACTTCTCCTTTCACCATACATATATAGAACTTTTTTATATCTCCATTTTTAATTGATTCATTTATAATCTGAAGAGAAGAAAAATTTTTAGCTCCGATTATTATCCCACTCGTATTTCTGTCAAGTCTATTACATATAGAAGGAGTAAAAGTTGTTTCCAAGTTAGGGTTATATTCTCCTTTTTTGTGAAGATATCCTATTATTTCATCAACAATATTATCCTCATATCCTTTTTTATCCGAATGAGAAAGAACCCCCTTTGGCTTATTCACTAAGATAATATTATTGTCTTCATAAATTATTCTCGGAATTATAGGTAATTTTATCTCTTCCTTATCAATTAAAAACTTTTCAATGGTTTCTTCCGAAAAAAAGAGTTGAATTATATCACCCTCTCTAATAATATCTTCGGGATTTACTCTTTTGTTATTTAATTTAATATTTTTCTTTCTGATCATTTTATATATAAATCCTTGAGAAGCTTTTGCCAAATATTTTTTCAGAAATCTATCAATTCTTTGATTACTTTCATTTTTCTTGATTTTTATTTCTCTCAAATTTGTCTCACCTTTTTCTCTATGTTATGTTATAATCATATTATATATAAAAACTCAATAAAACCATAATCTTTTTAAAAAAAGAGGTGGAAAATTTGAAAAAATTTGGCGAACGTATGAAGGACTTTATGTATGATGCCGTTGATTACATACTGATTATATTAACAATAGTTGTAGTAGCCGGAGTTATAACTTGGAGATTAAATATTATGTTCAAAAAAAATACGGCAGATAAAAGTCCCGCAACTAATGAAACTATTTCTTCCGATAAATCCCAACCTTCAGATAAAGATAACAAATCAGATAACAGCAAAGAAGCAAATATTGTAAATGTCAAGGTAGTAATTCCTCAAGGATCTCCTTGCCCCGATATTGCGAATATTTTGCTTGAAAAGGGACTTATAAAAGATAAAGACGAATTTCTCGCCAAAGCGAAGGAAATGAATTTGGATACAAAACTTAAATCCGGAGAATATGAAATCAAATCAAACAGTACAATTGAAGAGATATTAAGTATGATGAGCAAATAATTAAAATAAAAAAGCGGGGAAAATTCTCCCCGTTAATATTTTTCATTTATATAGCCGTCAATTAATGAAACTTTCTCCTCATCCAAAAAAACTCCCTCTTTCTTAAGAGCCTCCATCAACCACCTGCTCTTCGAATGGAATATGGCATCCTTATGATCTATAAGAACTATTTCATAAAGTTTATTTTTGAGATATTTTGATTCCACTTTTATAAAATAAGCTACCACTTTTTCATAATTTAAATATTTAAGAAGCTGAAATGTAGCTCTATCCTTTTCATGATAATAATAATCTCCCTTGTTTATATAATAGACATAATACTTTTCATTTTTTCCGCTTTTTTTAATTTCCTTAGCAAGCATAGTATAATATTTTGCTAATACATTATAATATTGGTAATTATACATCCCCTTTTCATAACTGTCTATTTTAGAAAAAGGTTTGACATTCATGTTCTGGACAAACTCAAAATTTCCCTCTAAAAATTCTCTTTTACTTATATCTCCATTTTTATACTGAATGATAAGAGAATTCCTGTTGCTAAAAAATGTATCAAAAATGCTTTCTTTTTTATGGTACGTCGACAATTTAAAACACCCTATCTAATGTCTTAATTATTTATATTATATTATTTAAAATAAATCCATATGTTATGTTAAAAAATAAAATTAAATTTTTCCCTTTATTTAAGTATATCACTTTTATATATAAGTTCAAATATTCTTTTGTAATAAAAACTTTTCCACTATTTTTTAGAATACTTTATTTAAAAAAGTACAAAATAATTATAGCTACTAAAAATATAAGAAAAGAGGTATTGTATGAAAGCAAATAAGAACAATTCACCTATTGAAGGAGTTAAATGTGTAGTAAACACTTGTTCATATCATATGACTGGGGACTATTGTACTGCAGAAAAAATTGAAATACAACACAGGAATGCATCATCTTCTCAAGAAACTGATTGTGCAACATTTTATCCCAATACAAAAGGATAGACTAAAAGGCAGGAAATATTTCCTGCTTTTAGTCTCCCGCTACTTCTATAATATATTCAGATGACTTATAAGGAATTTGTTTAAGTTTATAATCTGAACCTACTCCCAAGCCAATATAAAAATCAACTCCAAATTTCTCACTCAACAAATTTAATTTCTCTATTAAATAATCTATATCCTTTTTCTCAATTTTAATCAGCTTATATATACCATCTACATAAACTTTATCCAAATCGTAATCCATGCTTAAAATTCCACATAAAAAGCCATAGAATGATTCAATATCTTCAATATTGAATTCCATGGCATTTATAAGCCTCACAAGATAGTCAAGGCTAAATATGTGATTATGGTCTGTTGCTACAAAAACAATGTTTCCGTTTCCGGCTTTTATGTCTGCATTTGACATCTCTATCAGTTTTTTTGTCTTTCCGCTGCCCTTTTCTCCGCAAATAAACTTAACCATTTTAACCACCTCCACATTGATAATTACATATTATTATTTTATTCTACATCAGACTCTCTTTTCCCTTTATTTTATTTTATATTTTTAAAATTTTTTAATGCCTTTCCTGCAAGATAATGGCATTTCTTCCCCTGATAGGTATTTCTTTTTTCCATTTCTTTTGTTATCTCATCTCTTATCTTCCACCAGCTTTCATTCCAATTAACAAACAAAGAACCTTCTTCCGGTGCTCTTCCTATAATTCTCTGTATTACGATGTCATCCTTTAACCATTCCAAAAACGTAATTACACGTTCAATATATTCATCCTTTGAAATCAATTGAATTTTCCCGGACTTATACATGTCTCCGAGAACAGTCCCATTTAAGATATAAAGCGCATGAAGTTTTACTTCATTTACATCCAAAGCAGAAAGTATTTTAGCAGCTTCCACTACATCATCCATAGTATCCCAAGGTAAGTTCAATATGAGATGTACACAGGTCCTAATACTGTATTTTTTACACATTAATATGCTGTCAATAAATTCAGCCAGAGTATGCCCTCTGTTTATTATCTTAAGGGTATGATAGTTGACTGTCTGAAGTCCTATTTCCAAAGTAATTTCTAAATCCTTTTTTTTGCTTAAATCCGACAGATACTCTAAGTATTCTTCCCCTATACAATCGGGTCTGGTAGATAAGGATATTCCTACTATATCATCATCTATTGAATTTGCTATCATCTCTCTAAAATAATTCATGGGAACATAAGTATTTGTAAATTTTTGAAAATAGCTTATAAATTTATTCGCTTTATAATTTTTCCTTATATAATCTTTATTCTTCAATATCTGTTCTCTTATCGTTAAATAATTAGGAAGGTTTTCAAAAGAACCTCCCTCTTCCCCACAAAAGATACATCCTCCATAGGACAGCACTCCGTCTCTGTTCGGACACGTAAGGGGAAGATTGATAGGAAGTTTATATACCTTTTCTCCGAATCTTTCCTTCAGATATTGAGAATAAGAATTGTATCTCAATTTGTGCTCCACCAAATCACCTTCAAGAATTTTATTGTTTATATTACAACCTTAATACTTTCTTTAAAGTAAGCCCTGCTCCATCTTGATTATTATCAGTCTCAGTAATTATATCTGCAGATTTTTTTACAGACTCTGTCCCATTTTTCATAGCAATTCCCAGCCCTGATTTTTCAATCATCTCTATATCATTATCATCATCTCCTATAGAGATAATTTTATCGGGAAATATCCCTTTACCCATTGCATATTCTCTAATGCTCAACCATTTGGAGCCTAAGGGATTCATCACCTCGAGAAAACCCTGTACAGACATGTTCTCCATCATATGAAATCTATATTTATGAGGATATAAACTATCCATCTCAAATTTAAATTTCCTAAGTTTATCTTTATTTCCCATATAAACCACAGTGAGTACCTTTTCAATATTGCCATACAAAAAATCATTGACTTGAACGCATCTGCTTTCATTTTTCTCAATATAATTATAATATCTGCTGTCATCTTTGTTTAATTCAATAAATAAATCCACTCCTTTATCATATCCGTTTGCATGAACAATAGAAAATAGGTCTCTCTTTCTGCCTTCTCTAATAAGAGTATGAAAATCTTTAATATTTAAGTACTTTTCTATAAGCACCTTATCATCCTTTGTATTCCTTACAATATTTCCATTGTTAGCAAAAATAACAACATCCTCTTTTAAATCCCTTATCAAGTTCTTTGCCGAATAATATCTTCTTCCTGTAGCTATTATCAACTCATACCCTTGATTTATGGCGGATTTAAGAACCTTTAAATCTTCCTTGGAAATTTTTTTGTCATCTGTAAGCAAAGTTCCGTCCAGATCGATAGCTATCATTTTGAACTTCATATTTTCTCAACCTTTTAAGCTATATTTTATATAGTTCCTTAAAAACTTTATACATATAATAATGGTCGTAAACTCCTCCCAGTTCTTTTATGGAATGCATGGCAAGAATCGGATTGCCCACATCAACGGAAGAAATGCCCAGATGAGTTGAAGAAATAGGACCTATAGTTGAACCTCCCCTCATATCTGATCTGTTCACGAATATCTGCACAGGAACTCCTGCTCCATTGCATAAAGATTGAAATACAGTGCTGCTTACGCTGTCAGAAGTATAAGATTGATTGGCGCTTATTTTTATGGCCGGTCCTTTGTTAATAATGGGTCTGTTTGTCGGATCTTGCTTTTCGGGATAATTAGGATGTAGAGCATGAGTCATATCTGCCGAAATTAAAAAAGAATTATTAAATGCTCTGAAAAAATCCTCCCTGTCCTTTTTTAAAGAAATACATATTCTTTCCAAAAGGTTTTCAAGCATAGGGCTGTCCGCCCCTTGTTTTGTGGAACTCCCTACTTCTTCGTTATCAAATAAAACCAATACATTTGTTTCATTACTCGGTTCGCTATCAATCAACGCTTCAAGTCCTCCATGAACCATAGCCAAATCATCCAACTTCCCACAAGAAATAAATTCATCATTAAGTCCCGCTATACACCCTTTTTCATATTCGTATAAAAATAAGTCGAAATCCCCGACTGATTCAGGATCTACTCCTATATTTTCACTTATAAGGTCCAGCAAAGCATTATCTTTTTCAAATTTTTCATTAATAACAGACAAAATGGGGAGTGTTTCTTTTTGAGTATTTAATTTGATACCATCATTTACCTGTCTATTCATGTGTATAGCCAGATTAGGTATTACGGCTATAGGTTTATCTATACTCAGCAAAAAGGTTTCCGGGTTAAGAAAATTTTTCTCTTTTACAGAAATTCTTCCTGCGATGGAAAGAGGCCTGTCCAACCATGTATTTATAATGGGCCCGCCATACACTTCTGTATTTAACTTCAGATATTGATTTTCTGTTTTTATTTCACTATGGGGTTTTATTCTAAAGGTAGGAGAATCCGTGTGTGCTCCGATTAGTTTAAAACCATATTTCCCCAGTTCTCCTTTTCCTACAACAAATGCTATAAGAGCAGAATCATTTTTAGTAACAAAATATTTTCCTTCTTTTTCTAAAACCCATCTTTCCCCCGAATTCAACTCTTTAAATCCATTTTTTAATAATACACTTTTTACATTATTGACTACATGGAATGAGCTTGGACTGTTATTTACAAAATCTAAAAGTTTGTAAGAAAAATCCAATTCTTTTTTCAATTAAATCACCCTTTCTTTTTATAAAAATTTAATTAAAAGTACTTCAGTTTTTAACTGAAGTACTTTTAATTAATAATCATTCATCATAATCCTCATCGTCCTCGTCGTCTTCATCTTCATCATCATCTTCGTCATATTCGCCGTAATCCTCATAGTCCCCTTCTTCATCAGCATAGAACGTATAGAAAGCCTCCGAAACCGATTCAAATTCATCTTCATCTTCAATTGAAGAAAGTCCAAAGCCATCCTCATTTTCTTCATAATTGTACAAAAGAACTTGATCATCGTCAATAGAAAGGAGAGCGATATATTCCTTTCCATCAACTTCAAAAATTCTTATAATGCTACATTCTATCTCACTTCCATCATCCAATGTTATATAAATTATATCCGTATCATCGTCATGTTCACATCCGCAATCATGGGAATGTTCAGGATGGTCACATCCGCAATTTTCTTCATCAAATTTTTTATTCATAATCATTCTCCTTTTCATTATATTTTGTATTAATTATATGCATATAATACCCTATTTTAATCTATGAGTATATAAAAAAATGAAATTATTTGATTTTTTTTAAAACCTCTGTTAGCAATTCCCAAGTTCTTTTAGTGGAAGAGATACTTAATCTCTCCTCAGGAGTGTGTACCCCAACCATATCTGGTCCTAAGGATACCATATCCATGTCTTCAAATTTTTCTTTAAAAAGTCCACATTCAAGACCTGCATGAATAGCCTCAATTTTTATATCCTTTCCATAAATATCTTTATAGGTATTTTTAAATAAATCCCTTATATATGAGTTGGGATTATATTCCCATGCAGGATAAGAAGAATAGCTCTCCCATCTTCCTCCGGAAACTTCTCCTGCTATTTTTGTTATTCTTGATATATATTTTTGCAGACTCTTTTTTGAACTTCTTATAGACGATTCAAAAATTACTTCTTTTTCTGTAGAATGTACTATTCCAATGTTGGAAGAACTTTCTACAAGTCCTAAAATTTCTCCGCTCATAGTTTTCACTCCATTTGGAGTAAGCATCAAAAAATTTATTATATTATCCGATGTACTTTTGGAATATATTTTGTTAATCTCCTCTGTATCTAAATTTAACGTTATTTTTATATTCTTGTCCGTACATCTCAACTCATTTTTTAATTCATCCTCAATAACACTGATTTCTTTTTTTAATATTCCTGCTTTACCCTTTTCTATAACAATTCCTGCTTCTGCAGTACGAGGGATAGCATTGGTCTTAGCTCCACCGGATATTCTGTACAAATTAATCCTTAATTTTTCATTAATTGAATTAAGTATCCTTCCCAATATCTTATTTGAATTTCCCCTTCCCTTATTAATTTCTGCTCCCGAGTGTCCTCCCAGCAATCCTTCGGTTTTAATAATATAGCCTTCCATTTCCTTTTTATTTTCTTCCCATATTATAGGAATCGTTACCTTGTTTCTTTCTCCTCCCGCACAACTGACAAGAAGAATCCCTTCTTCTTCGGAATCTAAATTTATCAATATTCTTCCTCTTATAAATTCAGGGTTTAAACTCATGGCACCATTCATCCCTGTTTCTTCATTAGTAGTAATAAGTACCTCTAAAGGAGGATGGGGAATATCTTTAGATTCGAGTATAGCCAAAGACATCGCCACAGCAATTCCATCATCGGCTCCGAGAGTTGTTTCTTTTGCTTTTATAAAATCGCCTTCTATAAATATTTCAATGGAATCTTTTGAAAAATCATGATCAGCTCCTTCATTTTTTTCTCCTACCATATCCATATGTCCCTGTAAAACTACTACCGGAGAGTTCTCATAACCTAAAGTTCCTTTTTTCTTAATAATTACATTTAAGGCTTCATCCTGTATAACTTCCAATTTGTTCTTTTTGGCAAAATCTACTAAGTAATCACTTATCTTTTTCTCTTCCCCCGAACATCTTGGTATTTTAGTTATTTCCTCAAAATAATAAAATACTCTTTCCGGATCTAATTTTTTCAAAATTCTTTCCATGCCCTCGCTCCTTTCATTTTTAAAATAAAATCAATTGTATATTATAAATTGATTATTTTAATTTTTTCATTTCCAAATACATCTATCAATTGTACCGCTATATTCCTTTTTTTTAAGTTTTTCTCCAATTTTAATAGTATATTCTTATTAAAAGAACCTCTCTTATTTCCATAAGTCCTATAGTGCTCCTGCTTAAAAGAGAAAAAATCTCCCTTATAGTCTGTATCCACTGCGACATATTCCACAAATTCAAAAGAGTCTTTCTCTAAAATATCCTTTATCTTTAACCAATATTTCCTATCAACAGGAAGTTTTGATATGTCTTTTATTTCATAATCCTCTATTTCTATTTCCAAACATTCATTAAAAAAATCGCAGGGACATCTTTTTTTTATTTTAATTTTGAAGTCAATACTGTCGTCTTCCTCGTGAGGTATTCTATATAAATTAAATCTATTTGCCCTTTCTTCAATAAGTCTCTCCTTCATCACTGCAATAGATGTCGCTCCCAGATCTGACATTATCCATTTTCTTTTAAGTTTCTCTGCCACAACTCCGGTAGTACCGCTGCCTGCAAAAAAATCTGCCACAATGGAATTTTCATCTGTAGAAGATAAAATAATTCTCTCAAGGAGTTTCCTCGGTTTTTGAGTATCATAACCCACCCTTTCTTTTGATGTTCTTCCTATCATGTCTATATTCCAAACATCCTTTGTGTTTACATATGTATACCAGCCAATATCGTCCTTAAATTCTTTTACTCCCTTAAATCTATAAGGTTTTAATTCTCTGTTATAGGATTTTTCTTTCTGAACATTAAATATATAATTTTTAGTCTTTGAATAAAATAAAATAGTATCGTGTTTCTTAGAAAAATGTCTTTTACCTACTCCTCCTGATTTATAACTCCATATTATCTCATTAACAAAATTTTCTCTTCCAAATATTTCATCCATTAATACCTTTATATAATGAACTATATGCCAATCCAAATGAACATATATACTGCCCTTAGAGCTTAAAAGATCCCTCATCAAATATAATTTTACGGTCAACTCTTCAAGATAATTTTTTATTCCTTTTCTCCATCTGTCTTCATAAGCAAAATGTTTGATGAAAATATCTTTCTCTCCATCATTTAGTATAATTCTCCTGTTATAATTTGTTTCAGAAAAAAAAGGAGGATCTATATATATTAAATCAATTTTCCCTTTGTAACCATTCTTTAAGAGGAATTCCATTACTTTTATATTATCGGCATAAAAAATTTTATTTTGCCAATTGTCTGTACTATGTTCGCTTTTCCTTACTTTGTCTTCTTCAAAGGCAGTTACTTTTTCATATAAAGAAAAATTTATGTTTTCAGAGGAATTTAGTATCTTATCTCTTTCTCTTTTCCCATAAGATATGATTTCCTGTAATTCATTTATTATAGATACTTTGTTCATATTTACCTCCACATAGAATATATTCCCATATGATATTCTATATATACTTCTAAAAACCTTCTAAAAATAAAATTCTTTTTCTTTATAAAGTATAATATCTGTTATATAATCAAGTTAAACATCAACAGCGGAGGGATGATTATGAATAAATTAAAATTTCTTACGGTAGATCTGCCGGAAGATTTAAAGAACACCGTTTATTTTGGAGATTTCCAAAAATCTCAGGAACTTATCGACGTTTATTTAAAAAGAAATATTCCCGACATTTTAAAACAACGACTAATCTTTGAAAGGGACAGAATCGAAAGATTAAAAGAAGATTATGATTTTACTTACGAATCTGCCTTAAATTACGCCCAATCAAAGATTAAAAATTTTACAAAGGAAGACCTTGAGTTTTTAAAGGATGAAAGATATGCCGATTGGATATATATAAATGGTAAAATAATGTTTCATCACAGATTCTTGGAGAATATTGTTAAAGTAAATTCTGACTTTAAGTCAAGATTAATACAAAAAGAAGAAAATTCCTCAGGAAGTTCTCTCTTAAATAAAACAGTAAAGGAAATAATTGAAAAAGGAGAGAAGAAATATTTCATTCAGGTCATGGCAGGAATTAAATTGGATAAGGAATTATCAAGAATAGGAGAAACTGTAAATGTCCATCTTCCTATACCCCGGGCAGCAAGGCAGATTAAAGATATAAAAATATTGAGTACCTCTCATAAAGCAAAATATATCTCACCCCTTCAATACCCTCAAAGAACTATTTTCTTTGAAGAAAAAGTTAAGGGAGGGGATACATTTTTCGTAGAATATTCATATGAAAATCATATAAAATACGTTAATCCGGATCCATCAAAGGTATCGGCATATCAGCCTAATTTCTGTACCGAAGAATGGCCGCCTCATATAAGATTCACTCCGTTTCTTGTATCTTTAGCGAAGGAAATAGTAGGAAAAGAAACCAATCCTCTGTTAAGGGCAAGGCGTATATATGATTATATTACCGAAAATATACAATATTCATATATGAGACAATATGCAGCAATTACAAATATACCCGAATATTGTGCATATAATCAAAAGGGAGATTGCGGAGTACAGGCCATACTATTTATTACATTATGCCGGATAATCGGTATCCCTGCCAAATGGCAATCCGGACTTCATGTGGATCCTTACTCAGCGGGATGTCATGATTGGGCTGAATTTTATGTTGAACCTTACGGTTGGCTGTTTGCCGATCCATCCTTTGGAGGAGGAGCTTTAAGAAATAATGATAAGGAAAGATGGAATTTTTATTTTGGAAATCTTGACCCCTTTAGAATGGTTGCTAACTCAGATTTTCATTATGATTTCTATCCGGAAAGAAAATTTTTAAGGCATGACCCTTACGATAATCAGGTCGGAGAAATAGAATACTCCGACAGGCCCTTGAAATCCAATGAATATAAGACCTTTGTTAAATCCGTTGAAGTTCACGAAATATAACAACCACTCAAATATAATTATCTCAGTGGGAAAATTTTCTTCTCACTGAGATAATATTTAAGGAGAATAGGAGAATATATGAAAATAACGAAAATAGAATCTCAAAAAAATAAAGAACGGGTAAATATCTATATAGATGATAGTTTTGCCTTCGGCTTGTCTTCGGAGATATCATATAAATATGACTTAAAAGAAGATATGACGGTTTCTCAGGAATGGGTAGAAAATGTTTTAAAGTCTGAAGAATTGAATAAAGGAAAAAATTATGCTTTAAATCTTCTTTCCTACAGATGGAAAACAGAAAAGGAAATTATAGACAGGATGTCCGAAAAAGGATATGAAAAAGAAATAATTGAAAATACTGTCCTATATTTAAAAGACCAAAATTTAATTAATGATAGAAGATTTGCAGAAATATATTTTGAAGAAAAAAGTAAACTTAATGGATTGGGAATTAAAAGAATTAGATATGAATTATCTATGAAGGGAATATCAAAAGAAATATTGGAAGAAGTAGTTAATGAAGAATCTGATGAGGAATTTGAAAGAGCCTTGGAATTGGCAAATAAAAAGATATCGTCCTATAAAAATGACTCAAAGGAAAAAATATACAGAAAATTAGGAGGATATCTTCAAAGAAAGGGATATTCATATGATTGCATAAGAAATGTTTTAAATAAAATTCTCTTCTAAACTGTTTCCCAATCCACATGATCAATTAATATCGTTACAAATTTCAAAAAATATTTTTCTTCCAATTCAGTAAACCTGCTTTTTTCAGGGCTGTCCAAATCCAGTACTCCGTAAACTCTGCCTTTTTTAATTATTGGAAGAACAAGTTCCGACTGAGAAGCACTGTCGCAGGCAATATGGCCGGAAAACTGGTGTACATCATCTACTCTCAATACTCTTTTTTCCTCAACTGCTGTTCCGCATACTCCACTTCCTATCTCAATTCTATTACATGCGGGAAGCCCTTGAAACGGTCCTAAAACCAAAACTCCGTTCCTCATTATATAAAACCCAGACCAATTAAGCCTGTCGACACAGGACATGATAATTGCAGAAGCATTTGAAAGAATTGCTATGCTGTCTTTTTCCGAACTAACTTGTCCCTTAAGCAAAATATTCATATATTCTAATTTTCCCTCATCGTTCATGCCATTAACCGTTTCCAGTTTAAACATATCATTTCCTCCCCCTTAAATAAGGTATAGCTGTCTATTCCTATTCCTCATATTTTACTTAATTCATCTAAAATTTAATATGACAATATCCATTCGGATTCTTTTTCAAATATTTTTGGTGGTATTCTTCCGCGTCGTAGAAACATTTTAATGGCTCTATTTCCGTGACTATGGGTTTTTCATATTTATTTTTCTCTTCTTCCAAGGTTTTAAGTATAATCGGCAAATCCTTCTCATCAATGTAATAAATTCCTGTTCTGTATTGCTCTCCTGTATCTCCAGCTTGCCTATTCACCAATGTAGGGTCAATTATTTTCCAAAACCTGTGAAGAAGTTCCTCAAGGGTGATTTTATTTTCATCAAACTTTACATAGCATGATTCGGCGTGACCTGTTGTCCCAGTACATACTTCCTCATAAGAAGGATTAGCTTTGATACCGTTAGCATAACCGACCTTTGTATCTACAACTCCTTCTATTCTCGACATATATTCTTCCACTCCCCAAAAACATCCTCCTGCAAAAACTATATCTTTCATTTCTTTCCCTCCTCATTTTTATACCTAAAGCTCAAGATCAATTAATATATCTCTTAGCCTTTTTAATTCATCTCTTGTAAAAGTGACTCCTTTACCCATCTTTTCATGACTTGAATCCCAGTCTCTGATATCATATTTAGGCTCTCTGCCATTCCAGCTTATTAAGTTCAATTCCTTCTGCCACTTTTTATCCACGCCTGAAATCACCCCTATTTTTTCGATAACTTCATATTTGATTTCATTTGACATTGCTATTCTCTCCTTCTATATTAGAAAAT
>NZ_FMIF01000042.1:0-35671 GCF_900095615.1 Sporanaerobacter sp. PP17-6a
TTATAATAGACTTGTGTCAATTAATCAACTATAGTTTTGAATCGAGTTAAAAATTTATAAATCATTTTTGATTCTTTTGGCACTATAGAAATTTATTAATTAAGTAGAAGGAGACAATAATCATGCCATTTGTAGAATTCGAAAATGTCCGCAAAGTATACCAAAGCGGCGAAGTAAAAGTTGAAGCAATTAGAGGCGTTGACTTTACGATAAACAAAGGAGAGCTTGTTGTCATTGTTGGCCCTTCTGGCGCAGGCAAAACGACGGTTCTGAATATGCTCGGAGGCATGGATACTTGCACATCGGGTGATATCTACCTGGACGGTTCGGAAATAAGTAAATATAACCGTAATCAATTGATACGGTATCGCCGTGAGGATATAGGTTTTGTATTTCAGTTTTATAATCTGGTACAGAATCTGACAGCTGTAGAGAATGTCGAGCTTGCTTCACAAATATGCAAAGATCCTCTTGATGCTGAGAAATGTCTTATTGATGTTGGTCTTGGAGATAGAATGCATAACTTTCCTTCCCAGCTTTCAGGCGGCGAACAGCAGAGGGTTGCCATTGCACGTGCACTTGCCAAAAATCCAAAGTTGTTACTTTGCGATGAACCGACAGGTGCACTTGATTACAAGACGGGTAAAAACATTTTGAAATTATTGCAGGATACCTGCCGTAACAACGGGAAAACTGTGGTTATTATTACTCATAACTCGGCATTTGAAACAATTGGAGACCGGGTGATCCGTATTAATAGCGGTACAGTATCGGAGATACGGGAAAATCAAAATCCCATGCCTGCGGAAAGGATTGAATGGTAATGAAAAGCACAGTATTTCAAAAAAGTTCAACACGGGCTGTAAAAAGTTCCTTAACCCGATTTATATCCATTATCCTTATCTCATTTTTGGGGGCTGGAGTGTTTGCCGGATTAGCAGCGGTTTCTCCCAATATGAAACGTGTCGGGGATGAATACTACGACCGACAAAACGTCATGGACATCCGTATGCTTTCGACGTATGGTTTCACCGATGAAGATGTGAAAGCAATACGCAATACCGACGGTGTTTCAGAAGTTATGGCGAGTTATACGGTGGATGCAACGGGTTCTGTCGGAGATAAGGACTATGCTTTCCGTATAAACGGTTTATCCCAAACAACCGATACTTTCGCTCCTGATTATATGAACCAGTTAAAAATGATAGACGGCCGCTGGCCGAAAAATGACGGAGAGGCAGTAATTATACGTCCGTCCATCGGATTGAAAAATATTGTACTCGGCAGTACCATCTCACTGGACAAAAATTCAAACGGTGATATTCCTGATACGCTGGATCGGTTGAAGTACACCATTGTCGGCGTCGCAGAATCTCCTTATTATTTATCTTTTGTGCAAGGTAACACCTCTGTGGGTAGCGGAATGATTGATTACGTTTTGTATGTACCGCAGAAAAACTTTATCGTGGATGGCTATACGGATATGTATGTGTCTGTGAAAGGCGCAAAAGAACTAAACGCTTTTGAAAACGAATATTTTGACCGTACGGATATTGCTGTAGAGCGACTTGAAACACTTGCCGAAAAACGGCAGACTCTTCGTCATGATGAGTTCCAATCCGATTTGGCTGAGGCAAAGAAAGAATATAATGATGCCGATAAAGAGGCAGATGAAAAGTTGGGGGATGCAAAATCACAGCTCGACGAAGGTGTGAAAACCCTTGAAGACGCAAAAGAAAAATACGTTGATGGAGTGACCGAATATCATAAACAAAAGGCAGATGCCGAACAGCAATTGGCCGATGCCGAAGAAAAGCTTAATGAAGGTGCAAAAGAACTTGAAGAAGCAAACGAGAAATATGCCGATGGGTTGGCTGATTATAATGAGCAAAATGCAGATGTCGGGCAACAATTGACCGATGCCGAAAAAAAGCTTAATGAAGGTACAAAAGAACTTGAAGATGCAAAAGAGAAATATGCCGACGGGTTGGCCGAATATAATGAGCAAAAGGCAGATGTTCAGCGACAATTAGCCGATGCCAAGGCAGAGCTTGAAGATGCTGAGGAAAAAATTGCTGATGGTGAGAAAGAACTTGAAGCAAATCGAAACAGACTTACTTCTGCAAAATCCGAATTGAGAAGTGCCCGGGGAAAGTTTGATAACGGCTGGGCCGATTACGACAAGAAATTAAATGAACTTGAAGATGGAAAAGTAGCCCTTGCAAAAAATAAAGAAACTCTTGATGCAGCTCAAGCACCATACGATGCAGGTGCGGCGGCAGCCGAAAGTGCCATGGGCATGACTATGGAGGAAATAGAAGCCGCACTCCCGTCTATGGAATCCCGGCTTAATGAATCAAAAACGCAGTATGAAACTATTTCTCAGCTTGCAGAGCTGAAAGCAGCAAGAGATGCTTACGAACCTGGGACGCCGGAATACAATGCGCTAAATGAACAATATCAGGCAGCATTACAAGCCGCCGGTCTCACTGAGGGACAAGCTGCTGAACTGATTGCACAGCTTGATGCGATGAAAGCACAGCTTGATGCAGCGCAGGAGCAGTATGACCAACTTGCCGGACTTATAACGATGAAACATACTCTTGCACAGAAATGGGCGGAATACAACGCTGCTGTCTCACAAATAGAGGAAGGTGAAGCACAGCTTACCAATGCCAGACAGACCCTTGACAGCGGTGAAGACGAATATTCCGAAAAGAGTGCAGAGCTTGGGAGTGCCGAAAATCAGCTTTCTCAAGCGAAAGACGAATTAATTTCGGCAAAGCAGGCCTATGACGAGGGGCTTAAGGAATATGATACCAGAAAATCAGAAGCCGATAGGAAACTTGCCGATGCTAAAGCAGAACTTGATGATGCAGCGTCAGAAATTACGGAAGGGGAGGAAAAATTCTCCCAAAAACAGCAGGAGTATAATGATAGAAAGGCGGAAGCCGATAGGAAACTTATTGATGCTAAAGCAGAACTTGACGATGCAGCGTCAGAAATTACAGACGGAGAAAAAGAACTTACTGAAAAGCAGCAGGAGTATAAGGATAAAAAAGCGGAGGCTGATAGGAAACTCACCGATGCTAAAGCAGAACTTAATGATGCAGCGTCAGAAATTGCGAAAGGGGAGAAAGAACTCACTGAAAAGCAACAGGAATATGAAGATAAAAAACTTGAAACCAATAAGGACCTTGCAGATGCAAAGCAAAAAATAGAGGATGCGGAGAACAAGCTTTCCGGTTTAGGTAAACCAAAATGGTATGTCCTTGACAGGCATATGAATGAGGCTTTTGTTACCTATGAAGGCGACACGGAACGTATGCGCGATCTTGCCACCGTGTTTCCGATTGTATTTTTTCTCGTGGCCGCACTGGTATGTCTGACTACTATGACCCGTATGGTGGATGAGGACAGAACCCTTATCGGTACTTTTAAAGCCCTTGGTTACTCAAACGGAAAAATTGCCGGGAGATATTTAAAATATGCTGCTTCTGCCAGCCTGATAGGCAGCATGGGCGGAATATGTGTAGGATTTTGGTTGCTCCCGACCATTATATGGAGAGCCTATGGCATTGTTTTCGCGTTGCCGAAAATGACGCCGGCCTTTTATTTTGACATCGGAGCCATATCGGTTTTTGCGACTGTGTTTATTACGACCCTTTCTACCGGTATTGCGGCAAAAAATTCTTTGAGGGAATCTCCTGCCGAACTTATGCGTCCAAAGGCTCCGAAAAGTGGAAAACGTGTATTTTTAGAGTATGTAAAACCGGTCTGGAGCAGACTTACCTTCACACAAAAGGTAACTGTCAGGAATCTTGGATTAAACAAAAAACGGTTGATGATGTCCCTCGCAGGCATTATTGGTTGTACTGCACTGGTAGTTACGGCTTTGGGTGCGAAAAACGCAGTGAGGGCGATTTTGGATGAGCAATTCCGTGATATATTTCATTACGATGTCACAATCGGTTTCGACGAGGAAAAGCCCTCCGCTGACCTTACTTCCCTCTTATCGGATAAAACATATTTCGATAAATCAACCGAGGTACTTCATAACTCTGCCGAGGCAAGCCTGAAGGACAAGGATAAGGATACCTATAACATTTATGTGGTATCCCCAAAAGAAGCAGAAGAGTTTACGGATTATGTTACTCTTTACGATCCAGAGACAAAGAAAAATCTTTCTTTTACAGACGACAGTGCAGTGATTACTGAAAAACTTTCACTGAATTTGAATGTCGGTGTCGGCGACACGATTTGGGTGAAATATCTGGATAATGATGAGAGATATCCTGTTAAAATTACAGAAATTACGAGAAATTACGCTTCCAACTATGTTTATATTGGTAAAAATGCCTATAAAGCCTCATTCGGTGAAACACCCGAATACAATCAGTTTTTTGCTATTACGGCAAAGAACCGTACCGATGATGAAATAAAGACATACCTGTCCGAAGCTTCCGGTATTGGTGTAATCTCTTTTACGGACGACCTTTTGGGTAATATCAGGACTTCTATAAAGAGTGTGGACAATATCATCTGGATTCTGATTATTGCAGCAGGGGTGCTTGCGTTTGTTGTTCTCTATAATCTGACGAATATCAATATCGGCGAACGTCAGAGGGAACTTGCTACGCTTAAAGTCCTTGGTTTTTATGATAAGGAAACATACAGCTACATTTTTCGTGAAACGGTTATTTTATCGACTGTCGGATGCCTTGTGGGACTGTTGTTTGGTGTCTTCCTTTATCGAGCGGTTGTTACAACCGTAGAGCCGGATATGCTATTTCTTGCCCGTGATCTTACATGGCAGGGTTATCTTGGGGCTGCAATTCTGACAATGTTTTTTACATGGATCGTTAATCAGTGCATGAAACCGAGAATTAGAAACATTGATATGCTGGAATCTTTAAAATCGGTAGATTGAGCTGAATCATAAGTTGAAAAAGTATTTCCGCAAAGGATTGGAGATAACTAAGATGCAAGATATGCCTGCCAAGCAGAACTTTCAGGACATAAAATATAATATATAAATTCTTAAATGCTCATTTGAATTTACTTCAAATGAGCATTTTTATTATATTAAGTTGTTATTGAAAGTTTAGCTAAATTGGACAACTTGGCTGTAAATCAAGTAATGCTCCAAACCTCTGAGAGGCCGTTATAAAACATATCAGAGCTAAAAGTTCAGAAATTTCATTGTCAGTAAATTCTTTTTTTAATTTATTAAAATATTCATCACTAATAGGCTGATTTTTAGAAACAATATCTGCTATTTTGGTAGCAATCAAAATTTTTGAATCAGTTATTCCATCAGAAGGCTTACCTCTAGCCATACAATACTGACATCCATTATTAAAAGCAAGAGTACGTCTTACCTCTTCTTTTAATTCGGTTGTAAATGTATTACTATTGAAAAAACATTCCTCTAAAGAAGACCATTTTTCCAATACATACTTATTATGACCTAATAATTGTTGAAATGGTGAAAGTCCTTCTTGTGAAAAAATTATTTTTGCCATGTTATCTCTCCTCTATAATATATTCTTTAACAATTTATATTATATAAATTATAATATAAATATTGTATTGTAAATGATATATAATATAATAATAAGTATGTCATTTAAAACAATAATTTATGAGGGGGAGTACAAATGAAATTAGATGAAATAGATGTGCTAATTTTACAAGAGTTACAGAAAGAAAGCAGATTATCTATAAGAGAATTATCCAGACGTGTAAATCTTTCGCCGCCATCTGTTACTGAAAGAGTAAGAAGACTCGAAGATAATGGGGTCATTGAAGGATATACAATTAAAATAAATAAAAAGAAACTTGGATTGTATATTGATTGTATAATTAAGGTAACTATGAGAAATGGGCAGTATGAAAAATTTAAGATATTTATTAAGGAGTATAAACAAAGCGAATGGTGTTATAGAATTGCTGGGGATGGATGCTTTTTAGTCAAATTATCAATTAGATCTTTAAATGATATAGAAGAATTTATAAATGATATATCTTCATATGCAATGACAGAAACCATTATAGCATTGTCAGAAGTAACAATAAATAATAATATTAAAAAATATCTTTAATATTAAATGAAAAATGATTTGTAAAGATGGACTACTTAATTTTATTGATATTATTTCTTATATGCAATAGAAGGGTCGATTAGTATTTTTTTAAATAGATTTAAAAATTAATTTGGACACTTTTGATTCCTCATTCGTTATATAAGTGAAAGCATTAATCGAGGATGTGAGATGATAATGAATGTGTATTTGGTTTATCAAAAATATAATAAAGATTTTGTTTCCTTTGCAAAATCAATTACTTACAATGAAGATCGAGCTGTAGATTTAGTTCAAGACACCTATGTGGCTGCATTGGAAAGAGAAGAAATATTTGCAAATATGAACGAGTATCAAATTAAAGGTTGGTTTTTTACAACCATTAAGAATAAGAACATCGACAATATTAGGAAGCAAGCTAAATTGACTTACTTAGAAAATGATGAAATATTTGAAGGATATGGAGACTTTGAAGAAAGCGCAGTTATAAGAATACTATTAGAAAAGTTACCCCCAAATAACAGAAGAGTGCTGTTACTGAAGTATAAAATGAGTTTAAATAGTAGTGAGATAGGTAAAATATTAGGTATCTCCCCATCTACAGTCCGTTCTCGATTAAGTGCGTCATTAAAAATATTAAAAAATAGATTATGGGAGGAATAAAAATGTCAAAGATTATAGGTATAGGAATGTTAGATGTTAGAAATATTTCTGAGGATTTAGCTCAGGAAATAACAAAGATTGAGGATATTGGGACACTTGTAGAAAGTGATGAATCTCGGGTACTTTTAAAAAATTGTGAAAAAATAAATGTTGCCAGTACTATAAAAGTACCAAAAGAAATAAATATCATAATTCAAAACGGGAAAATGAAAGTAGACAGAGATTATTTAGAAGGATTAGTGAAATCCGTATCTATTATGGTGAACGGAATTCTGACTTTTGAAAATGACATTGATATCAAACTATTTGATGATAAGGTTTATTCCGTTTTGCTGAATGGTAAATTGATATGTACTAAGAGATTGGCTGTGGCTGTTCAGTCTAAAGGGATAATTAACGGAAAAATCGTCAACTATAATAACGACTACAAATTTTTCAGCGGAAATTTCAAGTTGACGAATAGTTTTCTAAAGAGTTTAAAATCGGATTCGAAGTTAGCATTTGAGCAATTAATCATTATCGACGACATTGACATAAAGCTATTAAAGGAGAAGATATCTAATATTCAGATTTTAGATAAGGTAGTAATGCTTGATGAATATGAAGATGAAATTTCTCCATATATTGATGAATATTATACGGTGAACAAGACTTTAATTCCTCAAGGGTCCGGAGGAGTTCAATATATAGATGGGGATATTTCCATAGATGATATTTCAATAAGAAAATACGACCATAATGTTTTATATGTAGACGGAGATGCGGAAATATATTTGAAGGATAATATAGTGTTTGACCAATATATTGAGCATTTGATTTGTGATGCGGTTGTATGCGACGAAAAAACTTATGAGATTATCAAGGATGGTTTAGACAAAAATGTGGAGGTAGAAATAATCAAAGGAAAGTTGTTGAACAATAAAGGAAAGCTTATATTATCAGGAAATTTAGAAGAGGAAGTAACTATAAGGAATATGGGGAAACTTATCTTTGATGAAAATCTTGACTATGAGAAATTCAATGAAAATGTTGCATCGATAATTAACTATGGACTTATTGAAGTACCGGAAGACAAACTTAATACGGTAAATAATAAGATAACAGATAATTATGGAAAGATAATGACACCAAAAGAGGAAAAAGCTGAAGAATCAAACGATGATACGGAGAAGATACTTTATGGGAATGTAGCGGAACTGAAGTTGTAAAAAAGATGAAACAAGTAAAAGAAGGGGTTGCGGATGTTTTATTACAACAATATATTTATTTTTTCAGAAATAATATTAAATGAAGATATTGGATTAAAAGAATATAAAAAATTAGAATATAGATGGTATAGAAAATATATCACAAGGAACGCATAAGAGAACTGGCATGATTCTTAAAAAGATAGGTACTGTATAAGAATAAAAACTAAATAGCTTAATTTTACGGTTGCCAAAACTATTTCATACGTTAAATGATTAGTTTTGGCAATAGTTTTAATGAAAGCATGATTTGTTTGACACAAAAGTCAATTTGTATTATTATAACCTGTAGTTATAGCGGAATATTATGATAGTTTTAGGATTACATATTATGTCTAATATATTACATAAAGAAGGAGGAACCGATAAATGAACGAAGAAAAATTATTGTCTTATATGGAAGAAAAACATTTGGACGGATTTTTTGTAGCCAAAAAGGAGAATGTACGTTTTATAAGCGGTTATACAGGAGATGATAGTTATCTTCTTATAACAAGGTCAAATTATTATTTCCTCACGGATCCCAGATATACGGAACAGGCAGCCATAGAGTGCCCTCAATATAAAGTAGTAAATTGGAGAGAAAAAGGCAACACAATAGGAGATAAGGTTAGCGAACTGATGGCAGAGAACAAACTTTCTACTTTAGCCTTTGAGGCGGATAGAATGAATTTTGCCGATTACCAGACATTTAAAGAGACTTTTAAAGGAGAATTGATTCCTGAAACAGATGTCATTGAAAAAATGCGTCAGGTTAAAAGTCCTCAGGAAATTGAATATCAGAGGGCAGCGTGCGAGATATCCTGCCGTGCTTTAGAAAAACTCCTCCCGGAAATCAGGGTAGGGGTAACAGAAAAAGAATTGGCAGCAAAATTATCTTTATATATGGTTATGGAAGGTGCCGATACTATGCCGTATGGTAATATTTTGATTTCCGGCGCAAGAACTTCACTTTTGCATGGAATTCCTTCAGAAAAGGCGGTCGAATATGGCGATTTTGTTCTGATGGATTTTGGCTGTCAGGTACACGGCTACATGTCTGATATGACAAGAACCGTTGTGGTGGGGAAAGCAACAGCTAAACAAAAAGAGGTATATGAGCTGGAAAAAAAGATGGTAGAAGATTGTCTTGCCATAACAAAAGCCGGAGTTACCGGAAGAGAGATTTATCGTGAATCTTTAAAAGCCTTGGAAGGAACGGAGTACATGGGATACCAATACACAAATATCGGCCATGGCATAGGGCTTTTTGTTCATGAAGGGCCATTTTCGTCAGAGGCAGACCTGACTAAGCTAATGTCCGGAAATGTAAGGACCATAGAACCTGGAATATATATTCCAGAATGGGGAGGCGTAAGAATCGAAGATCAGATACTTGTAACAGAGGACGGGTATGAGAATATGGTTCGTTTCACACATGACTTGATAGAATTATAAAAAAGGAAAGCAGAACTTATACGGATTTTGCTAATATAAATACGGGAGGCATCAGAAATATAAGGGAGAAAGGATAGATAAATATGAAAGAATTATGCGTGATTGGTAGCGGAAATATGGGAAAGGCTATTGTAAAAGGGATCTTAAAAGCAGGTCTTTTGGAAACGTCTCAGGTCATAGTTACAGATATTAATGAGGAAAAGGTAAAGAGGATAGAAAAGGAATTGAGCATTAGTGGAAGCTGTGACAACCAGAAAGCAGCGGCCGAAAGTCATATTGTAATATTAGCGGTTAAGCCGCAGTTTTACAAAGGTATAATAAAAAGCATACAGAATGTAATTAAACCTGAAACAATCATTGTTTCAATTGCTCCCGGAGAGACGTTGGAAAAATTAGAAAGAGGATTTAAAGAAGGAGCCAAAATTATCAGAGCTATGCCTAATACTCCAGCTATGGTACTTGAAGGAATGACCGCTTTATGTGGAAATTCTAATGTAACGAAGATTGAAATGGAACACATAAAAAAACTGTTCAATGGGTTTGGAAGAGTAGAGGAAGTCCCGGAATATATGATGAATTCAGTTGTAGGAATAAGTGGAAGTTCTCCGGCTTATGTATGTCTGCTGATTGAAGCTATGGCTGATGCGGCAGTAAAAGAAGGAATGAATAGGCAGCAGGCCTATACATTTTCTGAACAGGCAGTTATGGGAAGCGCGAAGCTTCTATTGGAGACAGGCATGTCTCCCAGTGAGTTAAAAGACATGGTATGCTCCCCCGGTGGCACCAGCATTGAAGCTGTCAGTGTCTTAGAAGAAAAAGGTTTCAGAGGCAGTGTAATAAAGGCGGTTGAAGCATGTGTGAAAAAATCAATGGAATTATAAAAGAAAACGAGGACGGCTATACTTTGGAATGCTTTAACTTGGTAACCAGGATGGGGGAGATGATGCTTCTTAACGGAGGAGAAATTTTCAGGACTGATCAGGCCATGCGCTATGCGGCAGAAGCACTGGGGTTGAAAGAATTTAATGCTTATGTAATTGCAAACGGGATTTTTGCTTCAATTGTTGTGAATGGGAAGTTTTATTCCAGTCGTATTTGTGCTGTCCCATTGGCACCTATTATGTTGTGTCGGGTAGAGGCTCTTAATAATCTTTCACGCCGAATTGCTGGTGGAAAGTGTAGCTCTATTGATATTAAAAGGGAATTGGAACGGATTGAAAAGATGAATTCTTCAGGCAATTTACTAAAGATTCTTGCTTCCGGCTGTGGAAGTGCCAGCTTTTGTTATTTGTTTAAAGGTAGTATAACGGATTCGTTGGTAGCCTTAGTCGGAGGTATGGTTCTATATATTTTTCTAATTTTTGGGGTTCCAAAAGCGAATTTGCCGAAAATTATGGTAAATATTATCGGAAGTCTTCTGGTTTCCCTTACATGCTGCGGTCTCTACAGTATAGGTTTTGGGAATAACCTGGATCGAATTATCATAGGATCGATTTTTCCGCTAGTTCCGGGGATACCATTAACGAACTCCATAAGGAATTTCTTGGAAAATGACTACTTATCAGGGATAATAAGGCTTATGGATACACTTTTAACTGCAGGCTGCATTGCCATGGGAGTTGGTATTGCTATGAAAATATGGAGCATGATAAGGGGAGGAATTTTTTAATGAAAATGGCAATGCAAATAATAATGGCTTTTACAGGTACTGTTGCATTTTCCATACTCTTCAACGTTCCAAAAAAGTACTACTTTTTCTGTGGACTTACTGGAAGTGTGGGATGGAGTGTATATCTAATAATTAACCATTACTTTCATAACTCGATTTTAGCTACATTTATCGCCAGCATGATATTGACAGCTATGTCTCGCATTCTTTCCGTAAAATGCAAAGCATCAACTACCCTGTTTCTTCTGTGCGGGATATTTACATTAGTTCCCGGTGCCGGTATTTATTATACGGCTTACTACATTTTTATTAATGCGGGACATGAGGCTATGTTAAAAGGAATTGAAAGTATTAAAATTGCTCTGGCAATTTCACTCGGGATTGGAGTTGCCTATTCAATACCAGCAAAGGTATTTGGATGGGAGCAGGAATCTGAAGTGTGGAATGAGATAGAACGCAGATCCAAAAAGTCTAATAAATAAGGACTTTAAGATATAAAAATATTAGTAAAGAAAGGGTGGCCGTGCTATGAGCAATGCATATTTTAAAATTGAAACGTCCAAAAATAAGCATGTGAGCAGTTATACTCTGAGAACAGGGGAAAGAGGCAGTTTGAAAAAAAGAACTGAAAGATGCAGTTGAAGCCGCAATGACTTAAATATATACTTTCAGTTGGAGTTAGTAGGTTACGAGGACGAAGAAGCTGGAAACCTGTGCTTTTATCCGTGGGTGGTTTACTTTTGAAAATCAGTATGATATAATATCTAAAAATAAAATGATTGGAGTTGAAAAGATGATTAACTTTTGTTGCTAATTGTTTATATGAAGCATAATAAAAGGACGGGGCATAAAAATATTTTTTATTTTATTGTGCTTATGCAAGAAAGTTAATTATTTTTCACTCAGATAATATATCCTCGTTATACCCCTAATAGGGGTTGGTTTCACTGTATTTTTGAGCTGTAAGAATTGACTTTCTTACAGCTATTATTTTTATACAGGAGGATAGATTTATGTCTTTAATAAATGTTAAGAATCTGACCTTTGGTTATGATGGCAGTTATGATAACATATTTGAAAACGTAAGCTTTCAAATAGATACCGATTGGAAATTAGGATTTACGGGAAGAAACGGCAGAGGAAAGACAACATTTCTTAATTTGCTGCTTGGTAAATATGAATACAGTGGTACTATTTCTGCAGATGTCGGTTTTGAATATTTTCCTTTTAATATAACAGACAAGAAAGATATGACTATTGATATAGTCAATGAAATTTTTCCCGACTATCTTCAATGGAAATTGATGCGTGAATTTTCATTGCTGCAAATTGCTGAAGATGTTTTATATCGTCCCTTTGATTCATTATCCTACGGAGAACAGACTAAAGTGTTGCTTGCCGCTTTGTTTCTTAAAGAAAATAATTTTTTATTAATTGATGAGCCGACCAATCACCTTGATATGAATGCAAGAAAACTTGTTAGTGACTACCTAAATACCAAAAAAGGATTCATTCTGGTATCCCACGACAGAGGGTTTCTTGATAATTGTATTGATCATATACTTTCAATCAATAAGACGGATATTGAAATACAAAAAGGAAATTTCTCCAGTTGGTGGGAAAATAAAAGAAAACAAGATAATTTTGAGCTTTCGGAAAACGAAAAGCTTAAAAAAGACATCAACCGCCTATCTAATGCTGCTAAGCGAGCGGGTAGTTGGTCAGACAAAGTGGAAAAAACAAAGAAAGGGACAAGAAATTCCGGTTTAAAGCCTGATAAGGGTTATATTGGTCATAAGGCGGCTAAAATGATGAAGCGTTCCAAGTCCATCGAAAACAGACAACAAGCTGTTATTGATGAAAAGTCGAAGCTTCTTAAAAACATCGAAAGTTCAGACAGCCTTAAAATTTCTCAACTCGTTTATCATAAAAACCGGCTTGCAGAACTTGAGAATGTTTCAATTTTTTATGGTGATAAAACGGCTTGTAAAAATGTTAGCTTTACTATTGAACGAGGGGATAGAATTGCGATTATAGGTAAAAATGGTTCGGGCAAATCGAGTATTTTAAAACTTGTTTGTGGTGAAGGCGTGAATTATACAGGTGTTTTTAGGGAAGAAAGTCAGCTTAAAATATCCTATGTTTCCCAAGATACTTCTTATCTTCAAGGCAATTTAACTGACTACGCTTCAAATAATAATAT
This sequence comes from Sporanaerobacter sp. PP17-6a, assembly GCF_900095615.1. Taxonomy (NCBI): domain Bacteria; kingdom Bacillati; phylum Bacillota; class Tissierellia; order Tissierellales; family Sporanaerobacteraceae; genus Sporanaerobacter; species Sporanaerobacter sp. PP17-6a. The sequence continues at coordinate 13,303 of NZ_FMIF01000042.1, forward strand.
TGATGAAAGCCTTTTTAAAGCAATTTTAAGAAAGCTTGATTTTTCCAGGGAACAATTTGAAAAAGATATGTCGTCTTTTAGCGGCGGACAAAAGAAAAAGGTCCTGATTGCAAGAAGTCTGTGTGAGAAAGCGCATTTATATGTCTGGGATGAGCCTCTTAATTTTATTGATATTATCTCCCGCATACAAATAGAAGAGTTAATCCTTGAATATTTACCAACTTTATTATTTGTGGAACATGACAGTGAATTTTGCAAAAATGTTGCCACAAAGATTGTTGAATTATGAATTTAACATATGGCATGAAAAGATTAGGTGTTCCTTTATCTTTAAAGTTTTCTTGTAAAAGAGGATTTTCATTTTGTTTGCAGAATAATATTCATGAACAAAAAATACTATTATGAAAGGAGTTGGACGTTATGAGAGCAATAACTAATAATAGGGACCTTTTGACGAATGGAGGAAGTGTATTTAACTAAAAATGGCTTTATCCATTGGCGAAAGGTACCTTAAACGAATAGATTAAAAGACAAATAATTGGAGGTATCAAATGATGTCAATGGAAAATCGAAATGTTTCAGAGAAAAATGTGTTTAACTGGATAGAAGAAAAATTAATGCCTAAATCATGTACATCAGAGGAATTTATTTACAATGAAATGGAGTCACAATCTGAATATAGTTTACCCATTATATATCAGCCCTTTGATGCTTCAAAAATATCTCACTGGAAAGATAGGGGACAACTTTACGACTTTCTTTATTCGACTGACGGAGAAGGGAAAATTTTATTAGATTTCGGACCGGGAGACGGTTGGCCTTCATTGATCGTTGCTCCATATGTAAAAAAAGTTATTGGAATAGATTCATCAGTAAAGAGAATAGAAGTTTGTACAGAAAATGCAAAGAGAATGGTAATAACGAATGCTGAGTTTATAAAATATACGGTAGATACAAAACTTCCTTTTGATGACAATACATTTGATGGAATAATGGCAGCTTCATCTATTGAGCAGACACCGGACCCGAAAAAAACCGTAGAGGAATTATATCGGGTACTAAAACCAAAAGGAAGATTAAGAATTTATTATGAAGTATTGAGCGGCTATAGAAACGGGCAAGAACAAGATATATGGATTTCAGAAATTAAGGACAATCTTTGTAAGATAATATTATATAATAGGAATATTGAGAAAGAATATGCAGTTCAATATGCATTGACAATTGCCATGTCAAAGAAAGAAGTTGTAAAACAACTGTCTGCAGAAGGTGAGGTCTCGTTTAATCAAATAACTGTACCGTATTTAGAAGGTATAAGGCGTAAAATCATTAATTCACAAGTATGTAAAACGATCCATCCATCCGGAAAAACTTTTGTTTCTTGGTTAAGGGATATAGGTTTTAAAAAAGTAATTCCCACTTATAATGGTGGCATAGCCGCTGCAAAATTGTTTGGTCAATATTCGGATGAAGATAGACCGAAAGATCTTGCTTCAATAGATGATATTATTAAAAAAGTAGTAAGAGTCGCAATACAATTTGAAGCCCCGACATATATTGATCCGTTTATTACAGCCATTAAGTAAATATGATATAAATTTGAGGATACCGTTACGGTATCCTTTTTGATTGTATCTATACAATAACTCCCGGTTATGCCTCGGCTTGTATATTTCCGTGAAAAGAAATACAATATAGTTATGGAGGTGTTATGCGTGGATTATATAGCGACAAAAGAAGCAGCGAAAAATTGGGGAATCACAGACAGAATGGTAGTATACCATTGCTCCGCCGGGCGGATTAAGGGAGCTAAAAAAATAGGGAATACGTGGCTTGTTCCGGATGATGCGGAAAAACCAGCTGATGGAAGGTATAAAACCGGTAAAGCAAAGGATGGTAAAAATAAATGAAACGGATATTTTTGGTTGAGGATGATAAGGCAATCGCTAAAAACCTTATACTTTTGCTCCGCTCGGAGGGATTTGCAGTCACTCACGCCTCTACGCGGGGTGACGCCCTTGCCGCGCTTGCCGGGAATAAATTTGACTTGGCGTTGATTGATATTTCTTTGCCTGACGGAAATGGCTTTACGGTTTGTACGGAAATCAAAGAAACGCAAGATGTTCCTGTTATCTTTCTGACGGCTTCCGGCGATGAAGCAAGTGTTGTTACCGGACTGAACATGGGCGCGGACGACTATATCACCAAGCCTTTTCGTCCCCGGGAATTGATTGCACGAATCAGAACCGCCTTGCGAAAAAGCGGACGTTCTCCATCGGCTTTTGAAATATGTGGGCTTTATGTCGATACGGCAAGCGGCATTGTGAAAAAAAACGGCAATGAGGTTTTTCTTTCGACTTTAGAATACCGCTTGTTGTTGGTGTTTATTAACAACCCGAAAAGTATTATCACGAGGGTCAGGCTACTTGACGAATTGTGGGATGCAGCGGGCGAGTTTGTCAATGATAATACATTGACCGTGTATATCAAGCGCTTGAGGGAGAAGATAGAGAACAACCCAGCGAATCCGCAAATCATTCTGACCGTTCGCGGGACGGGGTATAGATTGGGGGGCGGGTATGCTTCGGAATAGAGAGTTTCAGCAGTTTGCCATTTTGTTCTCCTTAATAGCCGCCGCTGCTGTAACGCTGGGATTTGCAATCAATAGGTTGGCTGGAATCCTTGCCGTTGCTTCTGCCGCCGCCTTTGGAGCAGCGTTTTTTGCGTTTACCAAAGCCCGATACAAAAGCATTGCGCGGATTTCAGATCAAATCGATCTTGTGCTTCATAATGCCGACCATTTGTATATTGGTGAATCGGACGAGGGTGAACTTTCTATTCTGCAAAGCGAGATAACAAAAATGACGCTGCGTATTCGAGAGCAAAACGACGCGCTGAAAAAAGAAAAAGAACATCTTGCTGATTCGCTGGCCGACATAGCTCACCAACTCCGCACCCCTCTCACATCCGTAAACCTTATTCTATCATTGTTGGAGAATAACCCTGACGAAAATGAACGGAAAGCATTGATACGGGAAACAAAGGAATTGTTTGTACAAATGGATTGGCTGCTTACTTCTCTGTTGAAATTATCCCGTCTGGACGCGGGCATTGTGGTGTTCCAAAGCGAGCAGATAGATGTAAACGCTCTTGTGTGCGCCGCGCTTCGTCCGTTCATAATTTCAATGGAACTGCACGATATTGCTTTGCAAACAGACGTGCCAAAAGGGATAATCATTCAGGGCGATTCAGGTTGGCTTTCGGAAGCGATTCAAAACATCCTCAAAAATTGCATGGAAAGTGCAGGCGATAACGGGAAGATTGAGATTGTCTGCAGGTCCAACCCATTATTTACCGAAATTACCATCCACGACAGCGGCAGGGGCTTTGAGAAAGAAGATTTACCCTGCCTGTTTGACAGGTTTTATCGTGGGAAAAACTCAGGTGCGACAGGATACGGGATCGGCTTGGCTCTCTGCAAGATGATTATAACACGGCAGGGAGGGACGATTACCGCAAAAAATCACCCCCAGGGCGGCGCGATATTTGCCATTCGTTTCCCAAAGTGACGAATCTCTCACCTAAAAGTCACCGAGATGTAAGCTGAAGGTTCTATTATATAGGTGAACCAAGAGAAAAGGAGGCTCACATAATGGAGTTTTTAAAAATTGAAAATCTATGTAAGGTCTACGGCAAGGGCGAAAACCAAGTTACCGCCCTTGACCATGTTTCGCTTACAATCGAAAAAGGGGGATTTACCGCAATCATCGGCTCATCCGGCTCCGGCAAATCTACGTTGCTTCACATCATCGGTGGCGTGGACGTGCCGACAAGCGGAAAGGTGTATTTGGACGGGCAGGATGTATATACCCAAAGCAATGAAAAACTCGCCATTTTCCGCAGGCGGCAGGTCGGACTGATTTACCAGTTTCACAACCTCATTCCCACTCTGAATGTGGTGGAAAACATCACTTTGCCTATACTGATGGACAAACGGAAGATCAACGAGGAACGGCTGAATGATTTGTTGGATTTGCTTGGGCTAAAAGACCGCAAAACACATTTACCCAATCAGCTTTCAGGCGGTCAGCAACAGCGCGTTGCCATAGGACGCGCTTTGATGAATGCTCCGGCGGTCATGCTTGCCGACGAACCCACAGGCAGTTTGGACAGCCGAAATGGACATGAAATCATCAAACTGCTGAAAGAAAGCAATAAAAAATATGGGCAGACTTTGCTCCTCGTCACCCATGATGAAAATATCGCCCTGCAAGCAGACCGCATTATCGGCATATCAGACGGTAAAGTAACGCGGGATGAGAGGATGGTGCGACCATGAACATTTTTAACAAAGTCACCCTGCAAAGCATGAAAAAAAGCCGTACCCGAACGATTGTCACGATTATCGGAGTTGTTCTGTCCGCCGCCATGATTACGGCAGTCGCTACCTTTGGTGTTTCCTTGCTGGACTATATGGCGAAGGGCGCAGCCGCAAAATACGGCGATTGGCACGTTGCGTTTCTGGATGTTGATTCTTCCTTCGTAGCGAAACAGGCAAGTAACGACAAAGTTGCAAACACCGTAACATTTGAAAATATCGGCTACGCAAAACTTGACGGCGGGAAAAATCCTAATAAGCCGTATCTCTTTATAGCTGGATTCAGCAAGGAAACCTTTGATGCCTTGCCCGTGACCTTACTTTCGGGCAGACTTCCTGAAAATAGCGGGGAAATTCTTGTCTCGGGAAAAACTGCGACAAACGGTGGTGTTTCCTATACGGTGGGCGATACGGTTTCCCTGTCTGTGGGAAGTCGCATGAATGGAAATAAGGAACTCGCTCAGAATGATCCGTACACATCAGGGGCCGAAACGCTTGTACCACGTGGAGAGAAAACATATACGGTTGTCGGTATTTGTGGAACACCCGTTTTTGAGGAAGACTCCGCGCCGGGATATACCTTGATCACAATATCGGATACCGTAGAGACGGCAGACGATCTCAGCTTGTTTATCACTCTGAAGAATCCTCGTCAGGTTCATTCCTACGCGAGTACTGAGGCGGCTGGCCATGCTTACATCCTGAATCATGATGTGTTGCGCTTCATGGGCCTCGATTCATCCGATAAGATTTTTAATGCGCTCTTGTACTCAGTGGGCGGCATTGTGGTTGCCATTATCATGATTGGCTCGGTTTTTTTGATCCACAATTCCTTCAGTATCTCATTGAACGAGCGTACACGGCAGATAGGGATTCTTGCCTCCGTGGGGGCCACGACAAAGCAATTGCGGAATTCGGTACTTTTTGAAGGGCTTTGCATTGGTGCAGTCGGCATCCCAATCGGCATTCTCACAGGCTTGGGCGGCATCCGGCTTGTGATTTCCGTTGTATCAGGGAACTTTGGGAGCATTTTCTACTCTGGCGTTCCCTTAACCCTGCATGTGTCAGTTCCCGCAATTGTCGGTGCAGCGACGGTTAGTCTGGTCACGATTTTGATTTCGGCCTATATCCCGGCCATGAAAGCTGCCAGTACGCCGGTAATGGAGTGTATCCGCCAGACGAACGAAGTGCAGGTGGAAGCGGGAGCCGTAAAAACATCAAAACTGGTGCAGCGCATGTGCGGTCTGGAAGGAACCCTTGCGCTGAAGAATTTCAAGAGGAACAAAAAACGTTACCGCAGCATTGTACTGTCACTTGTTTTAAGCGTCGTGCTGTTTATATCGACCAGTGCTTTTGTAACAGATTTGAAGCAGACGATGGCACAGGCATTGTCAGTTACCACTTATGACATTGGTTTCGGAACGAAGGATATGGACGACGGCGAAATGATTCAACTCTATAACAAGCTGAAAACCGCCGATGGTGTTACCGGAAGCTCCTATCAGGCTGTTATGAAGTATTCCTGCGTTGTTCAGGCAGACGAACTCTCAAACGATTACTGGGAATCCGCAGGGGGATCTTCGCCGGGCAAAACGGTAGAACTGCCAATAGAGATCCAGTTCCTTGATGACAGCACATATCTGAACCTCATTAAGAGCGCGGGTCTGTCCGCAGAGGACTATACCGGGGAAAACACAAAAATGATTGCCGTTGCCAAAATACAGACTGGCAGCAATGAGAAGAAGGGAAAAAAAGAAGTCAACGAGTTTCGTAATATGTTCAAGAGTTCTTCCGTGGAGGCTGACCTGATCCCCGAAACAAATGGGGAGCTGAATAAGGATTATGGACAAAGCGCAAGCATTACCTGTGTCGAAGTCGTGGGTCCGGACATACCTCCGACGACAGAAGTCTCCGATCAGCGGACATATTTTTTTCAGGTGATGGCGCCTTGGTCGCTGAAAGAGAAAATTGCCCCTCCTGATGCCTCTGTAGATGTCAGAGTCAAAGGCTTGACCTTTCAGTCCGAAAACCCGTCACAGTCTGTTGCTGAAATGAAAACGATGATACAGGGTGCGGGGATTACATCCGCGTATATGCTGTTGAATATGTCTGAGGTGATGGATGAAAACCGGAATTATATCTTCATTTCCAACGTGTTCGCTTATACGTTTATCGTCATGATTTCGCTGATTGCGGTTGCCAATGTGTTTAACACGATTTCCACCAACATCCGACTGCGCCGACGGGAGCTCGCCATGCTCAAGTCCGTGGGTATGTCCGACCGTTCTTTCAATAGAATGATGCGTTTTGAGTGTGCCTTTTATGGCATGAGAGCGCTGCTTGTCGGACTTCCATTGGCGATCGTCTTCTCCTGGCTGATTTATAAAGGGATGATCATCGGCGGAGCGGACGGTATCAATTTTGTGTTGCCGTGGGCCAGTATCGGAATCAGCGTGTTTAGCGTGCTTCTTGTAATCTTTGTCACCATGATGTATGCCGTCAGTAAGATCAGAAAAGAAAATATCATTGACGCACTCCGGGATGATATGGCTTGATTCAAAAAAGTCTGATTCCTGGACAAGGATATTCCGGTAGTAGATATAAAAATTGTTATTATATAGGTAAACGAAATGTGCTTGCGTGGTATTATGCCCCGCAAGCACATTTCGTTTATATGACTTCGAGACAAATTGTCCCGAGATGCGCATATCGCACAAGGGGACGGTTCTTTTGTGCTGTTTTTATTGTATAATTTTACTCTATACTAAATAAAACATTGATAAATTATAACTATTAGAATATTATTTTTATTTATATATAATAATAGGTAGAAATAAAAGCAAGGGGGATTTTTAAATGAATGAAGAACATTTATTTGAAGAAATAAGTACAGCAGTAGTAGATATGGAAGATGAGTTAGTTGAAAAACTCTGCAAAGAATCCTTGACATTTTCAATTCCTGCAGAAAAAACGATTACAAGAGGTTTATTATCGGGAATGAATAAAGTCGGACAACTTTATGAAGAACATGAATATTTTCTTCCTGAAGTACTTACTTGTTCTGATACTTTGAATATAGGGTTGGATATTTTAAGACCTCATATAAAAACCGAGATTGCAGATAATCCTATTAAAGTAGTTATAGGAGTTGTGGAAGGAGATACTCATGACATCGGGAAAAATTTAGTCAAAATAATGACCGAATCGGCAGGAATTGAAGTACATGATTTAGGCAGAGATGTACCCCTTGAAAGATTTATAGCTGTGGCGGAAGAGACAAAGGCGGATTTTATTTGCATGTCTACTTTGATGACAACTACTATGATGGGAATGAAGACCGTAATAGATATGTTAAAGAAAAAGAACATAAGGGACAAATATAAAGTAATGGTTGGAGGAGGACCCATTTCTCAAAAGTTTGCCGACGAAATAGGGGCAGATGCTTATGCCGTTGATGCTAATTCCGCAGTAAAAAAAATGAAGGTTATAGCAGCAAATAATTAGATTGGGGGACTAAAATTGAAAGATGATCAAATGACACCAAAAGAGAGAATGTCGGCTTTTGCACAAGGACTTGAAACAGATCGGATTCCGTGTGTCCCGGACATGGGGGTTATCATGGTTCCACTCATAGGGATGACTTTAAAAGACTATTATCATTCGGCGGAAGGAATGGCAGAAGCCGTAATAGAGTCATTTAAAATATTAAGACAAGATGCAGTAAGTATTACTACTACTTTAAGGGGAATTGCCGAAGCAATGGGTTCAAAGATTTGCTACCCGGAAAACAATATTTCATTTTTAGATACTCCCGTTGTAAAAAATATTGATGAAATAGAAAATTTGAAACCTTGCAACCCCGAAAAAGACGGCAGACTTCCGCTGGTATTTAAAGCAGTAAGAATTGTAATTAAGGAAATTGGTCATGAGGTGGATGTTGGATTGTCTATGCCGGGGCCGTTTACTACTGCTGCGTCGGTGGTGGGTACTGAAAATTTATTGAAGTGGATGTTGAAATATCCTGATAAGATTCATACATTGCTTGAAATAATAACGGAATCTAACAATCGATTTATAGAAAAGGCTGTAGATATAGGTGTAGGGGTAGGAATATCGGAACCTATTTCATCCACGAGCTTAATAAGTGCCAAACAATTTAAAAATTTTTCTGCTCCGTATATTAAAAAGAATGTAGATAAAATGAAGTCATTAACAGGACACAGTATGGGAATACATATTTGCGGTAAAAGCAAAGATATTTGGGAATCGGTTATGGACACGGGAGTTTCAAGTTTTAGCATAGATAATGCGGAAGATCTTGAAGAGGCCAAAAAAATAATGGGTGACAGAGTTACAATATTGGGTAATGTTCCTCCTGTTGACGTAATACAGAGGGGCACCAAGGAAGATGTACTGAAATCGGTAAAAGAATGTATCAGAAAAGCTTATAACAGCAAAAAAGGGTATATTCTTGCATCAGGATGTGAGATACCTATGTATACTCCAATGGAAAATATCGAAGCATTAATTGATGGAACAAGGATATATGGAAGTTACCCTATCAAAGAAGAACTGTTATTTAATGGAGATTAAGGAATGAAAAATATGACTCAAAAGGAAAGATTATTAAAAATTTTAAGAGGTGAAAAAGTGGACAGGCCCCCGGTTATATGCCCCGGAGGTATGATGAATGCCGCGGTTACGGCTATTTTAGAAGGAATAAAAGCTAATCATAATACAGATTTGGATGCTATGGTATCTGCTGCAATTAAGGTCCATGAAATTGTAGGGTTTGAAAATTACGGTGTTCCCTTTTGTATGACATGTGAATCAGAACCATTCGGTGTAATTATCAGCGAAGGAGACAAAGAAAATGAGCCGAAGATAGTGGAGTATAATCAATCAGACGTAGAAGATATAATGGAATCTTTCGACTCGGAATCATCGGTAAATTTAAGAGTCCAAACTGTAATCGAAGCTATCGGAAGGTTAAAAAACGATAAAGTGCCTGTTATAGGGAATATTACGGGTCCCATAAGCACAGCCACATCTGTTGTGGATCCCCTTAAGTTATTAAGAATGTTAAAAAAACAACCGGAGAGAGCATATAAATTTATTGAATATATAAATGATTATCTCATAGAATATGCTAAAAAGATGGTAAAAGCAGGAGCTGATGTCATTACCGTGTCGGATCCTACGGCAACGGGAGAAATATTGGGAAAGAGAAATTTTGATAAATTTGCAATGCCTATGTATACTAAGTTTTTAAAAGTCATGAAAGATATTGATACTCCCGTAATAATTCATATATGCGGTGATACAAAAAATATAATCTATAGTTTGAATTTGCTGGAAGCAAACGCCCTTAGTTTTGATTCTATGGTAAATATGAGATTTGTAAAATCTAAAATTAATACAAGATTAATGGGAAACATAAGTACACTTCTGTTACAGAACGGACCTCTGGAAAAAATTATATCATTTACCAAAAATGCCATAGATTCCGGAGTGGATATTGTGTCCCCTGCATGTGGACTGGACATGTCAACTCCTGTTGAAAACCTTAAGGCAATGACGGAATGTGTGAAAGGAAGTATATAATGCCCATAGTTAAATTCATTAATGAGAATATAAGTATTGAAGTAAAAAAAGGCACTGTTTTATTGGATGCCATCAGAAAGGCTGGATTAAGCATTGAGGCTCCATGTAATGGTATGGGAATTTGCGGTAAATGTAAGGTAGTTGCAAAAGGAAAATTATCTACTCCTGATGCAAAGGAGAAAAAATTTATAGATGAAAATAAATCTGAAAGACTGTCCTGTATGGCATTAGTATTTGGAGATACGGAAGTAGGGATTTTAAAAAATGAAGAAAGATTAAAAACAGTAAATAAAGGTTTTAGTATTGATGTTCCTGTAGACAGCCCTGTTAAAAATATAAAACTTCCTGGTATTTGTAAAGACAATCCTTTACCGTATGCCGATTATCTCGGATATCATTTTAATTCCCCGGAGTTATATAAAAAAATAAGCCTCATAGAAGAAAATAATCCAGAAGAAATATGGGGAATAGTGTATGACAACAAATTATTAGATATTACAACATATAAAAAGAACATATTGGGGGTGGCTATAGATGTTGGAACAACAGGTGTTTCCTGCTATCTAATAGATTTGTCAAATGGAGAAATAATAAAAAAATTATCCTTTTTAAATCCTCAGATTCAATACGGCGGGGACGTGCTTACAAGGATTACATACTGTATGGAAAATAAATCAGGAACAGATAAACTCCATGAACTTATAGTTAACGAAATAAATAATTCAATAAAAAGTTTAACAGGAAATATTTATAATATAGATGATATTTATTATATTACTGTTTCTGCCAATACTACTATGAATCATCTTTTACTTGGGATTAATCCAGAGTCATTAGCTAAATTTCCTTATAGGGCTGTATTTCTAAGAACAGATGACATCAAAGCAAAGGATATATCCATTGAAGCCAATGATGAAGCTGTGCTTACGGTAATTCCGTCTATTTCTTCCTATGTAGGAGGGGATATAGTATCAGGCATCATGGCATCGGACTTTCAAAATAATAAAGAAGCTGTTTTTATAGATATAGGAACAAACGGAGAAATTGCGGTTTTAAAAAACGGGGATATAATATCTACCTCTACTGCAGCGGGGCCTGCCTTAGAAGGAATGAATATAGAATGCGGATGCCGTGCAAAGGAAGGTGCTATAGAAACCTTTGATATAGATGAAGAATTTAATGTTAATTATACCGTAATAGGGAACGAAAAACCCATAGGGATTTGTGGGAGCGGACTTATAGATATAGTAGGAGCATTAGTTAAAAGAAATATACTTCAGAAATCCGGAAGATGGAGTAAAAATTTAGATTCTAAGATAGCCTGGAGATTAGCAGATAAGAAATTTTATATAACAGACGATGTATATATTTCTCAAAAAGATATAAGACAAATTCAATTGGCAAAGGGAGCCATAGCTTCAGGTATGATTTTACTCTTGGATGAAATAGGATTAGACATACAAAAAATACCGACCATATATATTGCAGGGGCTTTCGGATATCATATTAATCCCGATAATATAAAAACAATAGGGCTTATTCTTAAGGGATTTAGGGGAGAAATAAGATTTTTGGGGAACACTTCCTTAGAAGGCGCAAGACTTGTTTTGATAAATAAACAATGCCTTAAAAAGGCATATTACATAAGCAAAAATGTAAAGACGTTGGAATTGTCTCTTAAAGAAAATTTCCAGGATGTTTTCATATCCCAATTAAATTTTTAGAAGGTGATAATATGGAAACTATAAATATTTTTAAATGTATCGGAAATGAAATAGATATAATACCGGATAAATTATTGGAAAAGTTAAAGATATCATATGAAACCGCAAATAACAGGGCTTCCGAAATGGCGATGCTATCAGAATTGATTAAAGAAGAAAATAAAAAAGGATATTGCAGATTGCCTTTTTGCCATACTGTAGAAGCAGAGGCCTTTGGTTCTGAAGTTATATTTAATCAAAGGGTAGGAAACAGAATCGGAAAATATAGAATTGAAGATATGGATTCAATTGGCAGCATACAGCAAATTGATTTAAATAAGGGGAGGATATCTGAGGTTTTAAAAGCGGTAAGTATTCTAAAAAAGAATGGAGAGAATGTAGTGCTTGATATCGGCGGTCCCATAAGTATAGCTACATCTGTTATGGACAGTCAATTGTTTTATAAAATTCTCCGAAAAGATAGACATAAAATAGATTCATTGTTAAAACTGATTGAAAATAGTGCGGTTGAATACATATCGGAAGGGATAAAACGAAGCGCGGATATTATTTCTTTTGCCGATCCGGCGGGAACCATAGACATAGTTGGGCCTAAAATTTATAAGGAATTATCGGGAAAGGCTACATATAACATATTAAAAAGAATAGAGAACGGGTTGGGAAAATCCGTTGTCCATCTTTGCGGGAAAACATCTACTTCCCTTGAGGCTATAGGATTTCTGGAAAGTGAAATAATTGAGACGGAAGGGGAAGATTATTTCCAAATGATTCAAAATGCGAAGCTAAAAAGAAAGGACATAAAGTTTATTGGACATTGGTGTTTAAAGACGGATAAGTTTAAAAATCAAGTAGTTGTTTGCAATATTAAATGAAGAGGAAAATATGGACGAGAACTTATCTATATATATTTATAAAATATATAGTTTTGTAATAAGTTTATGTTAATATGTTTGTAACGAAATGAAAATGAACATAAAAATTGGAAGTTGTAAATTTTTATAAAATTTCACTTGATTAATAAGTGTGAATAAATTATAAGGAGTGAAGATAATGGCAAAGGATTATACCGGAATTATTGTAGAGGAGAGTCTTGACGACAACAGATTACTTAATGAACTGAACGTAAGAAAAATACGGATAACAGGACATACCAATCCTGCCGATAGGTGGCATATGTATGAGGTCGATGTAACAAAGGAAGAAATACAGGAGTTGTCTAAGCATATTATTGGGGATTGGTATATGCATTTTTGGAAAGAAACAGATGTTATTGCCATTCTTAAAAATAAGGTATTTGAATTTAATTATGAAAATAAAAATACTTGGAATAAGGTTTTAGAATATGGGCGCTCCGTTGGATTACCAGAGGATGAATTGGATTTCCCGATTAACGGATTATAATATGTGTGAGCAAAGAGAATCGGATGGAGACGGTTAAAGATACTGCTTGATTTTATTTCCGATGGTTTGAAAAACTGAGAGATAAATAACGAAAGGCCGTGTTTGTTCCTATAAAGTGCTGAATATAAAAAAGTTGAAACAAAATTGATGAAATATCGGAGGTGGGTTCATGCGTTTGTGGTCAATACAGCCGGAAGAACTATATAAAAAATTAGAAATTGAAAAGATCATATCATGTGATCCATTACAATCCCAATTTATTACCGAATGGGGTTTTGGCCCGGCCTACGATTGGCTTGCTGAGCAAATGACATTGCGTATCGGTCCGTCGCCTACAGGAGTAAAATATCCGTTTTGGGCATGGCATACTGTGGAATGGAAACATCAGAAACCAGACTTGCGCCGCATGGAATTTCGAAATTACAGTGGCAATCGAGTTTGTATAGAACTGGAGATTCCTGACAAAGATGTGCTGCTCAGCAATGAAGACATGTGGTACATTGTTTTGAATGAAGGATATTATATAGACTGTTCAAATGAAAAAGAATATGATGCTGAATACACATGGTTTGAGCATCTGCCATCCGACAAGCAGTTTCATATAAAGCGAAAATCTTGGGAGAATATATTTGATGTTTTCCCACCTCGGGAGAGCGAATGGGAAAGTCATGGGAAATATGTACAGGCAACTTTTTGGGAACTGCGGCTTAATCAGATAGTTGATGTACGGTATTTCAAGGGACGAATACACAAGAATTATTAATTTTAGAAATATTAACAGATAAAGTCTATAACTATTTTATTTTACAGGTACTTGCAGATTTAATAATGTTTCTTTAGCTTTTCTTATATGATTTCTACAGTATTCTTCTGCTTTGTTTTCATCCCGTAGTTCTATTAATTCAACTATTTTTTTATGATCCAATAAAGAAGTGCTTCTTCTTTCATCTTGTAACAATGTTATTCTTCTGAAACTGGCGATATAGTCATACAAAGGCAGTAAACTGTTTTTTAATCTTTTATTACCGGCAGCATCAATAATTATAGTATTATATTTATCATGAATAGAAAAAAATAAGTCATATTCCTTATTTTTATCTGCTATCTCCATTTGTTTCAAAGTGTCTTTTAGATCTCTGATTTCATCATCTTTGATGTATTTACATGCAAGCCGAGTTGCTAAGCCTTCTAAAACTTCTCTCATTTCATAAATTTCTATTATATCATCTTTTGTTATTCCTTTTACGATTGAGCCTTTTTTGGGATAATATTCTATTAATCCTTCCGCCTCTAACTTTCTGAAGGCCTCCCTTACCGGAGTTCTGCTGATATTAAGCTCTTGCGCTATTGATGTTTCCATTATTCTTTCACCTGAAATGAGTTTTCCGTTTAAAATTGCTTTTCTTAATAAATCGAATACGATATCTCTTGTAGGCCTTAAATCTCTTTTATCTATTACACCTATATCCATCAAAATTTCTTTCCCTTCTAATATACTAATTCAATATTTATTCTATCATAATTTGTTATCTTGTCAATTTATAGATTTACAGCCTAAGATAAATTAATAAATATTGCTGGTTTATCTTATATAAAAAGTATTGACAAACATATAGATTCGTTTTATTATGGATACGTGGATACATGTATCCATAATAAAGTATTTATAGAACAAATAAAAGTAAGAGAAAATTTAATTATTTAGCAGGAGGTACTGACATTGTTTGGATCGGCTGGTAAAGAAGGCAAACAGGACTGTGTAGTAAACGTTAACTTACGAGATAATGGAGGGATTGAAGTAAAAATTAAAAGCAAAGTTAATAAGCTTTTTGGTAAACATATAGAAACAGCTGCGACAAAAGCTGCCTATGAAATGAAAGTTAAAAACGCTTTGATAGAGGTATATGATTTTAACAGCTTAGATTTTACAATTAAGGCGAGAACAAAGACTGCAATTAAAAGAGCATGGAGGGATGTTAAATGAAAAAGCTCAGAAGATCTATGCTGTTCTGCCCTGCTAATGAACCTAAGATGTATATTGATGCTCCAATATATAAGCCTGATTGTATAATATTTGATTTGGAGGACTCTATACTATATTCTGAAAAGGACTCGGCAAGAGATTTATTATGTGAAGCAATAAAAACTTTAGATTTTGATGATATAGAAATTTATGCACGAATAAATCAGCTTACGACGGAGTTCGGCGAATGTGATGTTTGGGAGACTGTTAAAGCAGGTATCAGAAATATTAGATTACCGATGTGTGAAGATAAACAAGATGTTGAAAGGCTCGATGCATTGCTTAGTAGTATAGAAAAGGATATGGGTATTGAGAATGGTACAATAAAAATTCAATGCGCTATAGAAACACCAAAAGGCGTTTTGAATGCCTTTGAAATAGCCAAATCAAGTAAAAGGGTGACATCAATATCCTTTGGAGCAGAGGATTATACCAATTCTTTAGGGACAGATAGAACAAAAAATAGTATACAGTTTGTTTATGCAAGAAGCTATATTCCTCTTGTGGCTTCAACCGTTGGCATAGATTCCATTGATACGGTATGGTCTGATGTTAAGGATACTGAAGGTTTTATAAAGGAAACGCAAGAAGCAAAGTTTTTGGGGTTTTCAGGTAAATCCTGTATACATCCGACTCAGGTTATGGAAGTACGAAAAATATATTCACCGTCACCATTAGAAATTGAAAAAGCAGAAAAAATTGTTAAAGCCGCTGTGGATGCGGAGAAAGAGCAAAGAGGAGTAGTATTAGTTGATGGGAAAATGATTGACGTACCTATTATAAAGAAAGCGGAGAGAATTTTAGAGCTTGCAGAAATTAAGGAATAGGAAGTGAAAAGATTGGATTATATGATAAATGAGGTCGGAAGAAAAATACCGACATATATAGAAGGAATTGGTGAAATAAAGCCTTATGGAGTAAAAAAACATTCATCAGGCGGAATTGTTAATATTAATAATGAAAATAAAAGAGAGAATAAGAGTAAATTATTGCCTTCATTAAGAGATGCAATAATAAAATCCGGTTTAAAAGATGGTATGACTATTTCCTTTCATCATCATTTAAGAAATGGTGATTACGTTTTAAATATGGTGATGAAAGAAATATCATCTATGGGAATAAAAAATTTGACAATATTAGCATCGTCTTTAACCCAGGCTCATGAATCCCTTGTTGAATATATCAAAGATGGTACAATTACAGGTTTACAAACGAGTGGATTGAGAGGTTGTTTGGCAAGGGAGATTAGCAAGAATTGTATATTAAAGACACCGGTTATATTCAGAACTCACGGAGGAAGGGTAAGGGCAATAAAATCAGGCGATATAAAAATAGATGTCGCTTTTATTGCAGCATCTTGCTGTGATGAAATGGGTAATATGAATGGACAGTGCGGCAAGTCATCGTTTGGATCTATGGGTTATGCTATGATAGATTCGCTTTATGCTGATAAAGTAATTGCCATAACAGATAATTTAGTCGATTATCCCGCATATCCGATTAGTATAAATCAAACTCTTGTTGATTATGTAGTAGAAGTTGATTCCATAGGAAATACAGAATTAATCGGAACAGGAACCACACGTGTTACAAGTAATCCACGGGAATTATTGATTGCTGATTACGCCAGTAAAGTATTAATTGAATCAGGTCTGGTAAAACAAAATTTTTCATTCCAGGCAGGAAGCGGTGGTTCATCTTTAGCTGTTGCAAAATATTTAAGGGAATATATGTTGAAGAATAATATAGTTGGATCATTTGCTCTGGGCGGAATTACATCATATATGGTTGAAATGCTGGAAAATGGTCTGTTTAGATCTCTGCTGGATGTTCAAACTTTTGACAAAGTTGCTGTCGATTCATATGGGAGAAATAAAAATCATATAGAGATGAGTGCGGATATGTATGCTAATCCCGACAATAAAGGGTGTGTAGTTGATAAATTAGATATTGCCGTGCTTTCCGCTACAGAGGTAGATGTTAATTATAATGTAAACGTTATTACCGCATCAACGGGTGATGTTATCGGAGCGGTGGGAGGACATCCTGATGTAGCGGCCGGAGCTAAACTGACTGTAATAGTGACGCCATTAATGAGAAAGAGGTTTCCTATTATTGTAGATAAAGTGACAACTGTTGTAACTCCAGGTACATGTGTAGATGCAGTTATTACTGATAGGGGAATTGCAGTAAATCCTAAGAATCAAAAACTATTAGAATTACTTAGTAATAAAGGGCTTCCTTTAGTTACAATTGAAGAATTGAGGGACAAGGCACAAAGAATTACGGGAAAACCGGAAACAATCAAATTTGGCGATAAAGTAATAGGTGTGGTTGAATATAGAGACGGTTCAATAATGGATGTAATTTATAATGTTGAATAAACTCAGTTGGTATTTTTAGAAGGGCGGTTTTATATTTCGAATAATTTTGCTCCGAGGAGGTTTGATAATACATATTAGGTTACTATTGTGGAAAGGAAGTGATACAATATCTTTTTATAGTAATAAATTTTATAAAATGATTTATTAATTATCAATAATCAATATAGGGGGTGTATCTATGGAAACAAAGCCAAAAAAAGTACGTAAAAAAATATTTAAAATGCCGCATACGTATGTGCTACTCGTTATTTTAGTTTTAATTGCAGTTGCTCTTACGTATCTTATACCGGCAGGGGAGTTTGACCGTGTTGAGAATAAAGCCTCTGGTGAGACTTTAATAGTGCCAGGCAGTTATCATTTAGTTAAAGCCAATCCGGTAAAGATATATGAGATACCTGTTTTTATATTTAAAGGATTGGTTGATGCTAGTGATATTATTTTCTTTATATTTATAATTGGCGGCGCTTTTGAAATAATAAACAGTACAAATGTGATAAATGTTTTTACGGGTAGATTGGCGTCAAAATTAAAAGGTAAAGAAGGATGGGTAGTTCCGATTTTCTTGAGCATATTTTCAATAGGCGGGTTTACTATGGGTATGTCATCAGAGGTGTTAGTATTTGTACCGATTGGTATTTTGATGGCTCGATCATTAGGATATGACGTTATTACCGGTACTGCCATGGTTACCCTTGGTGCAGGAATAGGATATACAGCCGGATTAATGAACCCCTTTGGAGTAGGTTTGGCTCAAATTATAGCGCAGGTTCCTTTGTATTCAGGTATGTGGTATCGAGCGATCATTTTAGTCGTACTTATTGTTGTAACAAGTATTTATATACTTAAGTATGCTAATAAGGTTAAAGCTGATCCAAGCAAGAGTGTTGTTTATGATGTACCTGATATAAAAATGGAATTTAATGAATCAGAAAAGGAAGTACCGAAGCTGGAGAAATACCATTATTATGTTTTAGCGGTATTAATTATCGGCTTGAGTGTGCTGATTTGGGGAATTTCAAGGAAAGAGTGGTATATTGATGAAATGGCAGCTATGTTTCTTACCATGGGTGTGGCGAGTGGTTTTGCAGCAGGATATGGCCCGAGTAAAATTGCAAAAATATTTGTAACCGGAGCTAAGTCAATTACATTCGGGGCCTTAATAATAGGTTTAGCCAGATCTATTTTTATAGTTATGCAAGATACATCTATAATAGATACGATAATTAATGATCTATTTATAGGATTAAATAAATTACCATCATCATTACAACTTATAGGTATGTATATAGCTCAGACTTTGGTTAGTTTGGTGATAGGCTCTAGTTCTGGACAAGCAACGGTAAGTATGCCGATAATGACTCCTGTAAGCGACTTACTTGGAATCAGCCGTCAAACATCGGTACTGATTTTTCAATTGCCTGATGGTTTTACCAACTCTATATTACCAACATCATCTGCGACGATGGGAGCACTTTCTGTTGGTAGAGTTCCATTTGACAAATGGTTTAAATTCTTTTGGAAACTCGAAGTTTTATGGCTGTTAATAGGTGCAGTATTTATTTTACTTGCTCCCGTAATAGGATATTAATATTTTAAAGAAAGGAGTGCTAAAAAATACTTATGAGACAAATTAATAATGCAAAAGAATTATTAATGAGTTCGTTAATAGATAAAAAAGAAAAACTTTTTGAGATTGCGGATTATATTCATGACAATCCGGAAACAGGATACAATGAGTATAAAGCATGCAAGGTGTTAAGTGAATATTTACAGCAAAATGGATTTGAAGTTGAAATAGGATACGGTGGATTACAAACTGCATTTCGGGCTGTTTATAAAAATGGTGAAGGTGGCCCCTGCATTGGATTTTTGTGCGAATATGATGCACTTGAGAAATTAGGTCATGGCTGTGCTCATCATCTTCAAGGGCCGAGTGTAATTGGAGCTGCCATAACATTAAAGGAAGCAAATCTTCAAAATCCGTTCAGTATAGAAGTAATAGGGACACCTGCCGAGGAAACTGCTGAAGGCGGTAAAACAATTATGTTAAAAAACGGAGCTTTTAAAAATTTGGACGTAGCTTTAATGATGCATGGTGGGGATGCCACGATTACTGATATTAGGTCATTGGCACTTTCGGAATATGTTGTAACGTTTAAAGGAATATCATCTCATTCGGCCATAGCGCCGGAGAAGGGGAGAAGCGCTCTGGAAGCAATAATTCTTTCATTTAACGGATTGGCTTATTTACGTGGCCATGTTCGTGACGATGTTAGAATTCATGGAATTATTGAAGATGGAGGAAGCAGTGTAAATGCTATACCTGAAAATTCATCAGCGCGATTTGAATTTCGTTCATACAGCAGAAAATATCTGGATAATGTAATAGAACGAGGGATAAAAATATTTGACGGAGCTGCATTAATGACAGAAACATCATATACCATTAAAAAGATTGTAGATTTTCATAATAAAATACCTGTAATGTCGCTTAATGATCTGCTAATGGAAAATGCTAAAATTGCAGGTGCCAGCAGGATATCACCTCCTCGTGAGAGGACCGGCTCAACAGATTTTGCTTCTGTCATGTATAATGTGCCAGGCTCGTGCATTCGTGTACCTTTTGTAGAGAAAGGGGTTCCTTCTCACAGTAAGGAATGGGTAGAAAAAGGCAAATCAGATGATGCACATAATGCCTTACTTTTAGCAGCCAAGATTTTATCCATGACCGCCTATGATTTAATTACGGATAATAAATTAATGATAAAAATACGCGAAGAATTTAATAAGGAAAAGTTGAAAAACAGTGAATTATAATATCCTAAAAAACAAACTCAGAGGTGAGAACCGATGAAGAACAAGTTATATTATGAGTTAATTAATGGTGTCAGTAAGAAAAACATGGAAGATTTAATTCGATACTTTAGCCATTTAAACAGGCTGACAGGAACAGATGATTGCGAAGAAGCAGCATCTTATATTTGCAATCAGTTGGAACATTATGGTGTTAGTTATGAAAGATATGAGTTTGTAGGCTATTTTAGCAATCCAATAAAAAGTGTATTGACAGTATTTACGGAGAATAACAAAACTGAAATTTTATCAAAACCACGATCCTTTAGCCTAAATTGTCCCGAGGGTATAACGGGAGATCTAATATATGATAGTAAAAGTTTAGATCCACAGTTGTGCCTAAATGAAGAACGTGATTGGTATTTAAATTTTAGAGGAAAAGTTGTGCTGAGCTGGAATTTTTCTGAGGACTATGTAAAAAAGATTGAATTCTACGGAGCAAAAGGGATAATTCATATATGGAAAACTGAAGAAGAAGTTATCCATGAAGAGACTGTAGGACCAGTTTGGGGAACTCCTACACTTGAAAGTTTTAAATGGATTCCTAAGATACCAGTTATAGGAATTAGAAAAGCAGATGGGCTGAGTTTAATTGATAGTGTTTCGAGAGATGATGTAAAGGTACTAATTCAGTCTTTGGTTGAATATAAAACCGGTTTAGTTAGTCTTCCCGTAGCTTATATACCAGGAAAACTTGATGAATATGTTTTAGTATCAGGTCATTATGATTCGTGGTATGAAGGTATTACAGATAATGCTGTGGGAAATGCCGTATGTATGGAAATTGCACGACTGTTTAATAATATTTCCAAAAATCTTGAAAGAGGTATAAAGGTTGCATTTTGGCCGGGACATTCCAATGGAAGATATGCCGGTTCTTCATGGTTTTGTGATAATTTCTGGTTTGACCTTCACGATAATTGTATAGCACATCTAAACATAGATTCACCAGGTTCACAAGGTGCAGAAGTTGTACTTCCGAGGACTACTATACTTGAAGGGGAAAGTTTTACAAAAGAGTTGATTAAGGAATTTACAGGTAATTGTCCGGAAAATTTACTTGAAATACCAAGAGGTGCAGATCAGTCATTTTGGGGAGCAGATATACCATATCATATAATGTATAAATATGAGCCTATTAGGGATAAAAAAATTTATAATTGTCCTGGTTCTGGAGGTGGCTGGTGGTGGCACTCTGAATTTGATAATCTGGATAAGTTAGATATGGATATGCTAATACGTGATTCTCAATTGAATATAGCTACTGTTTATAAATTCGTTACTTCTAAACTGCTTCCTGCAGACTTTGAAGCTTTCTTTTCAAAGCAGGAAGATACAATTAAAATCTTAGCAAAAAATTCAGATGATTCGTTTAATTTTAATCCAATATTGGATTCTTTATCATCATTAAGAGACAAGTTGTTAAGTATACTAAAAAAAGATGCATCAGTAGAAAAAATAAATAAACTAATAAAAATTGCAGGCGGAGGATTAAATCGTTTAATATATTCGTCGGGAAGTAGATATGAATTTGATGACACTTTTCCGTCTAAACCATTTATAGGACTACAACATGTATTTAATATTTATAAAGAAAATACACCCGAGGAAGAATTTATTTTTGCATTGACAGGTTTTATACGTCAACGTAATCGCATAGTAAATGAACTTAAAGAAATTGAAATGAAAATAGATGCATTATCACAATAACTTAAGAAGGCAGAACAGATTTTTAAAATTCGTCCTGCCTTCTGATTATTTGTTTTTGCTCTAAATACTCGTCCGGTCGATATTTCATCTGATAATATTTCTATGTTTGTGACATCCGCGCCAATGGGCTTCCTTTTATGAGATAATAGTATCTGACATTATATGATTGACTTAATAGTTTTGCTTTGATAAGATCGGGGACTGTCTGATTGGTTTTCTGTTGGCTTACTGTTTGTCTTGATACAACATATAAAATTATAAATTATATTTACTTTAGATATAATATACGGTA